>JAHQWI010000136.1 GCA_029856085.1 Promethearchaeia archaeon
CGTATATTGTGAAGGTTCTTGAGTAGCGATAAAATCCGTTTTAGAATCATAACCCGTAATGGACACATAAAATAATCCCCACATCCAATAATATTCTTCGATTCTAATCGAATATATGATTTGATTAGAATAAAAGGCTGGAGTAAAAAAAGAGATAAGTATTAAGACACCACCAATAATAGGGAGAGCCCAAATGTAGTCTTTAGGTTCTTTAATCAAATTCACCTATTTTTTTAATAATTCTTGCTTTAGTTTTCTGGAATTTTAATAGTTAAGCTTTGATATATTTATTTTTTTTTATGGTTTATATTTTTAACTATTTCTTTAAAAGTAAGAACATGGAAATAATAGCATTAGGTATTAACCCAAAGAAGTTTAAAATCAGATTAATTTTATAAATATACGATTTCAGGTTCAATTTTTTCCTTAGATATCCTAAGAAAACCATAAGAGTTAATATCAGTAAAAACTTTGTCAGTGGGTGTGCCTGGACTAATATAGAGCTTTCCATCTCTCCATCTTTCATTATATGGGCGATGAACGTGCCCAAAAATTATGATATCATAATCAGTTAAATCAAACAATTTATTCAATCTTTTGATTATAATATTTGGTCCTCCCGTACCGTGTGTTATGAAAATTTTATGTCCATATAAATTTAATTCGACTTTTTCAGGTAGGATTTTCTTTAACTGATGGTTATCCATATTTCCTAAAATCCCAATTACTTTATCTTTTCCAAATGTTTCTAGAAGGTTATTATATACTTTTAAATTGGTGAAATCTCCGACGTGGATTAAATAGTCAATTTTTTTTTCCTTAAAATCATTTAATATATGAGCGGGGATTTCTGACACTCTCGAAGGAATGTGAGTATCACCAATCAATCCAATCAATAATTCGCTTTTATTCGTCTTTATCATTGTTCTTAGATTCCTTCAATCTTATTTTTACAATTCTTAAAGCAAAATTGATTGCTTCTTCAAGGTTTTTCCATCTTCCTAGATTTATCATATCTTTAACCCAATAAAATAGGTCTTGACTTATCGCAACAGTTGAGAAGATAGGCTTTAACGCCCTTTCTTCTTCAGAACCAGCTTTATTCAATAACCAAGAAATAACATTAGATACCAATTTAAAGTTATCTGCCGCACTGATGCCATATAGTTTATTTAAACTTGAAAATATTGAGAGATTACCAATGGTAACAACTTTCCCTATATCATAGTGTACTGCTCCCATAATAGGAAGATGCTGCATAGATTCATCATGCCAACCATCTTCATTTAGATAACTATGCCATGAAGTATTTTCTGAAGAATATGCAATACTATTAACATCAATTTTCTCATCTTCAATAGACTTATCTACTGTTAATGTACAACCATTAGAGTGTATGAATTGGTTTAAATCTCTTGTTATATAATGAGGGCTGAAATCTTTAATAATAGGATGAGAATTTTCTTGGGAGAACGATTTGTTATCATATAATATATCATTATTAAAACTTATCCCAAAGTTTTTGGTCAATTCAGATAAATTATTTTTGTTTTCATAATCCCCACCACCATCATTTATTATAAGGAGACTTCCACCATTCTTAACATAATCGACTAAATCTTTTATCTCATCTAAACCTAAATTAGGACCTAAATTTGGGACTCCGATTATGAAAAGATCATAACTAGCTAGTTTTTCAGAAGTTATTCCCGCCTCAATTTTTCCTAGTTGAAAACCGGAATCAAATAAGTACTGTATAAAGTCAGTAAAAGCATTATTCTCAATAGTTAATTTATTATTATGAGTATAATCAAAACCAATAGAAATTTTCATTGTCATTTCCAAACCCATCTTTATCTAATTTAATTTTAATTTGATATCATTTTAATAGATTAAGAATTTTGTTTAAATTATGATTAAAAAAAATTATGTAGATGTGGAAGAAAAACAAGCTACTTTAATGAATGGGAGAGAAGTAAAGGATGTTTATGTGAGATGGTTAATTGATACAAATTCTGGTGCGAAGAATTTTGCGATGAGACGATTTGAAATTAAACCGGGGGGAATAGTTCCACTTCACAATCATCCAGAAGATCATGAGATATATGTATTATCTGGGAAGGGTAAATTTTATGATGATAAAGGGCAACAAGAAGAGGCAAAAATGGGAGATGTAATATACATTCCACCTAATGAAAAACATGGAATAGATAATTTAGGAAAAGATAATTTTGTGTTTATATGTCTAATTCCATATATTAAAAAGTAGAGTTTTAATCATAGTTCTTTTTCACACTTTCCAATTGCGACTACGGAATCCTCTTCATAGAGTTTGATAACTCGTACTCCTTTGGCGGTTCTATGTGTGATTCTAATAGATTGAATTGGTATACGTATGACTTGCCCTTGTTCTGTTCCAACTAATAGATCCTTATCTCGTGCAATTCTTATTGCAATTACCTCATCATCTTTAGTTTTATTTAGCGTGATATTCTTAACCCCCTTTGCACTTCTACCTGTTTTTCTATATTCCTTTACGAAGGTTCTTTGACCATATCCGTTTTTAGTTAAAGTCAAGATGATTTCATCATTTGAGACTAAAAGTGAGTCAATGACTTCATCTCCCTCTCTTAAATCCGCACCCTTCACACCCATTGAGGTTCTTCCTAATTCGCGCAATTCAGATTCATCAAATCTAATAGCATATCCAAGCTTAGTTGCCATGAATATATCTTCTATCTCATATGTAAGCCTTTTGACACTTACTAATTCATCATCAGGTCTTATTTTTTGTGCCCTAACTCCTGTACTTCTAAATTTTGAAAACAATTTCAGTGGTGTTTTCTTAACTATTCCATTTTTTGTGGTCATTATGAGCATTTCATTCGTATTAAAGTTGTTAATAGGGATCATTGAGGAAATGTTTTCCCCAGATTGCAGAGGAATAACATTAATTATTGGTTTTCCACGAGCAGTACGTGTTTGGAGCGGAATCTCAAAACAATTAAGCGAATAAACTCTTCCCTTCGATGTGAATACTAAAATTGTATCGTGTGTAGAGCAAACAAACAAATCTATAATAAAGTCCTCTTCACGTATAGTCATTCCTTTTTTACCACGCCCCCCTCTTCCTTGAGAACGATATTCTTCAACTGAAAACCTTTTTATGTATTGATTCCTTGTAAAAATCACTATTGTTGGTTCATTTTTAATTAGATCCTTTCTTTTAATTTCTACTAGAGAATCGTCACCACCAATTTCTATTTCAGATTTCCTTTGATCTCCATATTTTTTACTTAGATCAGTTAGTTCACCCTTTATTATATCTAACTGTAATTGCTCGCTAGCTATAATTTCTTTGTATTTTGTAATGCTCTCATTTAGTGATTTCTCCTCATCTACTAATTTTTGATTTTCTAAATTAGTCAAACGGGATAATTGCATGCTCAGTATTGCTTGAACCTGAATTTCACTTAAGCTGTAAGCTTCCATTAATTTTATCTTTGCTTCTTTTGTATCCTTCGCATTTTTAATTATTTTTATAACATTATCAATATCATTCAAAGCAATGAGCAGACCTTCTACTTTATGAAGACGATCCTCAGCTTTTCTTAACTCAAATTCTATTCTCCTTTTAATGATGATGAGACGATGATTTATATATTCTTGAATTATTTCTTTTAAAGTTAAAATTTTTGGTTGCTTTCCATTGTTGATTAAAACTAAGTTAATAATATTAAAACTGGTAAATAATCTAGTTCTTTTAAATAAGATGTTTTTAATGATAACGGGTTGAGCATTTTTAGTTAAATCTATAACTATACGCATCCCGTGTCTATCAGATTCATCTCTTAAATCCCTTATATCTTTAAGAACGCCATCCTTTATTAATTTGGCAATTGATTCTATCAATAAAGATTTGTTTACTAAATAAGGAATTTCTGTAATAATTAAGCTTGTTTTTACACCTTTAACCTCAGTTTCGACCTTCCCCCTAATATTTACATTACCAATTCCAGTAGTGTATGCATTATAAATACCATTTGCATCGGAAATAATCCCTCCTGTAGGAAAATCAGGACCTTTAATAATTTCCATTAGTTCTTGAATTGATATTTCAGGATCATCAATAGTTGCACTTATACCTTGACAAATTTCATTTAAATTATGAGGAGGCATTGAAGTAGCCATACCTACAGCTATACCCTTTGTCCCATTTATTAATATATTTGGTAATTTTGCAGGTAAATAAACAGGTTCAACCTTACTATCATCAAAGTTTGGTATAAATTCGACAGTTTCTTTATTTAAATCCTCAATTAATTCATCAGAAATACGAGAAAGTCTTGCTTCTGTATATCTGTAAGCTGCGGGAGGATCTCCGTCAATTGACCCGAAATTACCTTGAGAATCAATTAAAGGATATCGTAGGGAAAAAGTTTGCCCCATTCTTACAAGGGCACCATATATAGCAGAATCTCCATGAGGGTGATAATTACCTAAAACTTGCCCTACTATTTTAGCACATTTAACATGTGATCCGGTCCGTAACCAGTTGCTTTCAGCCATAGCATAGATAATTCTTTTCTGTACAGGTTTTAAACCATCTCTTACGTCAGGAATAGCCCGACCGATAATGACAGACATACTATAATCTATATAGCTGCTTGTCATCTCATCCTTCAACAAGATTTCTTCAATATGTTCTGAAGTCATAATAAAAACCCAATTCTTTAGTAAAAATAATTTTTAAATAATACAAATTAAATATCTAACACATTAACTTCGTCAAAGTGACTGATAATAAACTTTTTTCGGGCTTTAACTTCTTTACCCATAAGTTTTGTAAATATTAAATCATTCTCTAAATAATCTTCATAAGTAACCTTCTTAAGTTTCCTAGTGTCTCGATTCATTGTGGTTACATAGAGTTCATCTGCGTTCATCTCCCCAAGGCCTTTATAACGTTGAGTTCGGATTGAGCCCGCGTCTTTAAGCTTATGTTTTGTTTTCAACTCTTGAATGAAATCATCTTTTTCTTTATCTGTGAAAACGTAATTTTGGTCTTTCTTATAGCTGACTTTATATAAAGGAGGACATGCAATATAGAGATACCCTCCATCTATTAGGGGACGCATATATCTAAAAAAGAAAGTAAGCAATAATGTTTCTATGTGGAATCCATCTATGTCTGCATCACACATGATTACAACCTTATGATATCTTAGTTTACTTAGATCGAAGCTTTCATCATCATCTTCCCCATTTTCTTCTAAAGCATCACCATTTCCATTTGTATCATTAATTTCTTGGAACCCTATGCCTAAAGCCTTAATAATAGATTGGATTTCATTGTTTTGTAGTATCTTATCCAAACGAGCTTTTTCTACATTTAAAATCTTCCCTCTAAGAGGAAGAATGGCTTGATACGTTCTATCCCTTCCTTGTTTGGCAGACCCTCCAGCAGAATTTCCCTCAACAATAAAAATTTCGGATTCTTCAGGTTTATTTGAAGAGCAATCTGCGAGTTTGCCAGGCATCCTTGCACTATCTAATGCAGATTTTCTTCGGATTAAAAGTCTTGCTTTTTGAGCTGCTTCACGAGCCATTTTGGCATTAAGAGTTTTTAAAATAATTCTTTTAGCAGATTGGGGATTTTCCTCAAAATATTGTGTTAATCTATCAGTAACCATCTGACTTACAATCTGACGAATTTCAGGATTACCTAATTTAATTTTTGTTTGGCTTTCAAATTGAGGATCAGGTAGCTTAATTGAAATTATTGCCGATAATCCTTCTCGGGTATCTGCTCCACTTAACACTTGACCTTTATACTTCTTTTCCATATAATTTTCTATATAGGAGTTAAAAACTCGTGTTAGGGCAGATTTAAATCCAGTTAGATGAACCCCTCCTTCAACAGTATTTATGGTATTCGCATAAGAAAGAATATTTGTTTGAAATCCTTGATTATATTGCATGGCAATATCACAGTAAACATCTGCTCCATCATCATCTTTTGAAATATCGCTTATAAAAATGATATCATCATGTAAAGGCTGTTTATCCTTGTTTAAATATGCGATAAATTCTTTTATTCCACCTTCATAATGAAATTCTTCTTTTTCGTCTTTAAATTGATTATGAATCTCGAACCTAGTGTGAGGTGTAAGGAATGCAAGTTCTCTCATTCTCGCAATTATAGTAAGAGAGCTATAAATTGGTTCACTTGGGTCAAACTCAAAAATTGAGTTATCCGGATAAAATTTGATCTTTGTGTATGATTTCGTGGTTTTAACTTCTGCTATTTCTGCTTCTGTTGCTTTTTTTCCTTTTGAGAATTTCTGTTTATAGAGGAGTCCATCACGACAGACCTCAACATTCATCCATTCAGCTAAGGCATTCACAACTGAGAGCCCAACGCCATGCAAGCCACCTGAAATTTTATAACTTTTACTATCAAACTTACCCCCAGCATGTAAATGTTCCATGATTACTTCAAGTGCGGGTCTCTTATATTCGGGGTGTTCATCAATAGGAATCCCACGACCATTATCAGACACTTGAACTGAATTATCTTTATAAAGCGTTACCTTTATCTCATCAGCATATCCCCCAATCGCTTCGTCGACAGAGTTATCAAGTACTTCAAAAATAAGATGATGGAGTCCTTTCTTCCCTTGGTCACCTATATACATTGCTGGACGACGTCTTACTCCGTCCAAGCCTCTTAAAACAGTGATATCATCAGCATCATAAGAGTTATTTTCTTTTTCAGGCATAAGAAATCGATTTAACATATAATTTGTAAGGTTAAATTTATCCAATCTAAATTGAACTTATGTGATAATTTAACGGTTTACATATAATATATGGAAATACTCAAATTTAAATATAACTACATTTTTTCATCGCTCAAGAGCGCTAAAGAGTAGTTCATTTTCGTCAATATTCAAAGATCTACTATTTAATTAAATAATATATTCAATTCAATAATTCTTATTATAATTATTAATGCTATCTGCCTAATTTTTCAAGATAATTTTTTTATAAAAAAATGGAGAATTACTGATTTCTACGGATTTCTTCAGCCATTTTTACCATTTCAAAAAGATTTTTATCTACGTCATGAGTTCGAACAATATGAGCTCCCTTATAGACCGCTATTGCTGTTGAAGAGAGCGTTCCACTCAATCTATCTTCAGGATCAGGAAGATTTAGTGTAGTACCGATAAATGATTTTCTTGAAATGGCTACTAAAATAGGTTTCTCAAGTATCCTAAGCTTTTTTAAATTGCCTATTATTTTCAAATCATGAGTGTGTACTTTCTCTTTAATCCATTTACCTATACCAGGGTCTAAAATAATTTGATTCTCATTATTGCCTTGTGATTGAAGTTTTTTTATAGTTTTTTCAAATTCTTGGATTATTTCTTCAATTGTACATAAATCTCCGGGAATTTTTTTCGATGCCATTAAAATAATAGGAAGTTCATGTTCAATTATAAAATCTTGTAGGGAAGGGTCTGTTTTTAAACAACTTACGTCATTGATAATAATTTTTTTTTTGTGTTTTAGAGAAATGTCATAAGCAACTTGAGCAACTTCACTATATTGAGTATCAACAGAGATAATAATATCGTCTGGGATGATGTTGCAAACAGATTCCATAGCTGAACTTAAGCGGTTAATTTCTTCTTTAGTAGTAATTTTTTGAGACCATGGAGCAGTAGATCGAGCACCTAAATCTAACATTTTCGCACCGTTATTAATCATTTCTATTGTAGCATTCTCTAAAGATTTAGTATTGGAATAAACAGATCCTTGGTAAAAACTCTCAGGACTTAAATTCAAAACACCCATTATTACCGTTGGGAAGTCATCTCCAATCTTTAAAGTGTCAAATAAATTCATGTATATGTTTTTCATGTGCAATCAATGAAATGAACTCGTTATTTCAAATAAGTTTAATTGATGAAGATCTAGAGTCACGTTAATTTTAGCTATTGTTGTAATCATTTATATTCTTTTTGGCAAAATACTAGGAATTTCTTCACCTGCTTCTTTCATTTTTCTTTTTAAAATTTCAGCTAATCCCTTTCTAACATCTTTGAAATTAGGATCTCCCACGAGATTATGTTTTTCATATAAATCATTCTCTAGATCATATAGGAACTCTTCTTCGTAAAGCTCGCTTTTGGAATATAGGTAACCGTCCCAAGGTGGGTCGCGTGGTGGCGCAACGACAGAATATTTCCATTTTTTTGTACGGATTGCTCTGCCTACTTGGCTTTCACTAATTTGAATAAAGACTTCTTGAGGCCAATTTTTATTATTATTATTATTGTTATCTAGTAATTGTTGTAATGTGTTTCCTTTCATGAACTTTGGAATTTCTATCCCTGCTGTTTTTAATAACGTTGGGGGTAAATCTATTGAACTCACTAACTCATTGATTACACTACCCCCATTAAAACCTGCTCCTCTAATTACTAAAGGAATACGAATTGATGCTTCATGGCAAGATCGTTTGTATTCCAAATTGCGAGTTCTAAAATGGCACCCATGATCGCTTGTAAATATTATCATTGAATCGTCGTACATATTTAATTTTTTAAGTTTATCAATTATCCTGCCTAGGTTCATGTCAATTGAATGGCAGCATCCTAAATAATCCGGGAAAAATTCATCCCAATCACCTTTAGTATCTTGTAAATCACCAGGGATTTTGAAATTTTGAAATTTTTCTCTGCTTCCTATTGGTCCTTCTATTGCATTGTGATCGTTTTGATGATGTGGTTCTAAATATGATATAAATAGAAATAATGGATCTTGTTTTTTACGAGATTCTAAATATTCAAGGACAAAATCCGTTAGACAATCAACGCGATAACCGTTAAATTCCCTTTTAACACCTTTTCCATTAAAAAGGTGCCCATGGTAGGCATGTGATGTGTGTTCGAGTACATCAGATGCAAGCCAATAATCTTTATAACCTCCTCTGAGTTCAGGAGGGATGGGTTTTGTTCTATAGTCCATTTTTTTTAATTTAATATCTTGAGATCTCCCCAGGGTACTTGCGAGATGCCATTTTCCGATATAAGCCACATCATAACCATTATTCGAAAAATAGTCTGCTATGTTTTGGTTATTTATCGGGAGTCCAATCGCATTTCGATAACATTCTGTTTCAGTAGCATATTTTCCAGTTTGAAGTATAGATCTTGCTGGACCGCAAACTGGTTGATTAGTGAGAGCATATTCAAAGCGAATCCCTTCATTGGCTAATCCATCAAGATTGGGTGTAATATTCAAATCTTGACCGTAACAACCGCAAGTATCGTATCTTTGCTGGTCAGTTAAAATGAAAATGATGTTAGGTTTTGATTTTTCCATTTTATATTTCAATCCTATTATATTATTATTTCATTTCTATTATTTTTGTTTTATCTTATTTTCTTTTCTTATGTTATCTAATTAACTTAATTATCACCACTTTTTGATAAAACCGAAATAATATTAAATAAAATTAATTCTTCTTTCCTACAATGGAACTATTTTCAATTAAACTACCCCTTATTAAAGAAAATGATGATTTATTGAGTATCATAATTGAAAACATAGCCAAACAAGGGGAATATTTAAAAGAAGGAGATATTATAGTAATTGCAGAAAAAGTAATAGCTACTTCACAGGGAAGAGTGATAAACCTATCTGATGTAACCAATGTTTCAGAAAAAGCGAAGGAAATGGCAAAAGAGTATGATATGGATGAACGTTTTGTAGAACTGATAATGCAAGAAGCGTCAATGATTTTAGGAGGAATGACACATGTCATCTTAGCCAAGGTGAATAATTTTTTAATTGCTAATGCTGGAATCGATCAATCAAATGCAGGACCAAATAGAGTTGTTTTACTCCCAAAGGATCTTAAAAAAGTTGTTTGGGAATACTGGAAAGAATTAAGAAAAGAGTTTGGGATAGAAAAACTGGGAGTGATAATAGCAGATTCAAGGGTTCAACCTCTCAGAAAAGGTACTATTGGAATTGCTATAGCTACAGCTGGATTTGAACCTGTTGAAGATTTGCGAGGACACCCAGATCTCTTTAATAGACCTATGGAAATTACAATGAGAGCAATAGCAGATGATCTTACTAGTGCCGCTCAATTTCTTCTAAGTGAAGCTGATCAACAAACTCCAGTGGTTATTATAAGGGGAAGCAATGTTGAGTTCACGGAAAGTCCCCAGTTAACTCCCGAAATGGCACCAGAAGAATGTCTTTATATGAATATCTTCTCTAAATATCTTCTTAGAAAGCAAGAAGAAAATTAGATTTTAGAATTAAAATCAGTCAAATTTTTTAGAAATCGCTTATTTCTACTAGTATTGTAAGTTTAAATTCATAAAACATTCTCACAAATCAAAAATGAAGGATTTAAAATATACAACCATTGAAGAATCGTTAAAACAAGAAGATTCTAATGTGAATTTAAGAGGTTGGGTATATAGAGAAAGAAAATCGAACAAATTTGTATTCATTGTATTGAGGGATGAATCGGACATAATACAATGTGTTATATCAAAAGCTAAGAGCCCAGAGATCTTTGAGAAAGCTGAAAAGTTAACAATTGAATCTTCGGTTAAAGTTTCAGGGGATCTAAAGGAGGATGAAAGAGCTCCAACGGGTTATGAGGTTTCTGTGTCAGATTTACAAATCGTTCAAATAGCTGAACCGTTTCCAATTACAGAACATCAATCACCAGAGCTTTTATATGATAATAGGCATCTTTGGATAAGATCAAGAAAATTAAATGCAATTCTAAAAATCAGGCATACAGTTGTTGGAGCTATACATGAATTTTTTAGAAATCATGGTTATTATGAATTTGATGCACCTATTTTCCAACCCAGCCAATCTGAAGGTGGAGCCACCCTATTTGAGGTTAAATATTTTGACGACATAACATATCTTAGTCAAACATGGCAATTATATGCTGAAGCAGGTATTTTTTCATTAGGTAAAATTTACAATATGGGTCCAACGTTTAGAGCAGAAAAATCAAAAACATCAAGACATTTATCAGAATTCTGGATGGCTGAAATGGAAGCTGCGTGGATGCAACTTGATGAAGTTACAGAAGTTGCTAAAGATGAAATTAGGTTTATTGTGAACCAAGTATTGAAGTATAATAAAAAAGAACTAGAAATTTTAGAGAGAGATATTAAATTGTTAGAGTATTATGAAGAAGCTGAATATCCAACTATAAAATATTCAGAAGCTTTAGATATCCTTAATACAAAATATAAAATGAATGTTCCTTGGGGTAAGGATTTAAGAACTATTGAAGAAGCAAAAATAGCAGATCATTTTAAGGTTCCTGTTGTTGTCACACATTATCCCACAGAAATTATGGGTTTTTATAAACCACCAAGTGAAGAAGATCCTAAAGAAGCATTATGTTTTGACATGATAGCGCCAGAAGGATATTGTGAAATTGTTGGTGGTTCAGAGCGTTCTTTATTACTTGATAATATGATAAAAAGATTAGAAGCTGACGGGGAAGATCCAAAAAATTATGAGTGGTACTTTGAATTGAGGCGTTATGGCAGTGTACCTCATTCTGGTTATGGTGTAGGTGTTGAGAGAGTTATTATGTGGTTATGTGGAATAGATAATATTAAAGATGCAATCCCGTTTCCTCGGACTCAACAACGAAAGGCTCCATAGCAACCTAGAACCATATTAAGAAAAACACCTTAAAAAAATGAACTCATGACACCAAATAAGAGAAATTAAATAGATCCTTTTCCTTAATTATTTAAAAGTGTGGTTTGCGTTAAATGAAACTCTATGAATACATGGCATATGAACTAATTGAGAAAATAAAGAGTAAAGAAATTACCATCGAAGAATTAATCTATCAAATATATGAAAGAATAGAAAAAACTGAAGATAAATTACATTCTTTTATTCACCTCTCTAAAGAAAAAGCGCTAAACAAAGCAAAACAATTAGATGAAAAATTAAATAAAGGTAAGCCTGTAGGGAGACTTTATGGATTACCTATGGGAATAAAAGATCTTATTTGTATTAAGGATAGTCCTACTACTTGTGGTTCTAAGATTTTAGAAGGATATTATCCACCTTATAATGCTACTGTTATTAACCGTCTAATCGAAAAGGAAGGAGCAATATGTGTGGGTCGTACAAATATGGATGAATTTGCTATGGGCTCTTCTACTGAAAATAGTTGTTATGGCCCAACTTATAATCCTTGGGACCTAGAGAGAGTTCCGGGAGGATCAAGTGGAGGATCGGGTTCATGTGTAGCTTCAGGTCAAACGCCAGTTTCATTAGGAAGTGATACAGGGGGAAGTATTAGATGTCCCGCTTCTTATTGTGGTGTGGTGGGTTTAAAACCAACATATGGGAGAGTTTCTAGATATGGATTAGTTTCATATGCAAATTCGTTAGATCAAATTGGTCCTATATCAAGATGTGTATATGACACAGCAATATTATTAGAAATCATTGCTGGTTATGATCGTTTAGACTCCACTACGGTTGATATTAAGGTAGATAAATATACAGAAGAACTTCAAAACCCAATTTCAAAAATGACTCTTGGGGTTCCTAAAGAATTTTTTGGTGAAGGTTTGGAGAAGGAAGTAAAAAATAAAGTAAAAGGAGCCATTAATAAATTGAATAGCTTAGGGGCTGAGACAATTGAGGTTTCCTTTCCACATTTAGAATATGCGATTCCTACTTATTATTTAATAGCAATGAGCGAAGCAAGTTCGAATTTGGCTAGGTATGATGGCTTAAGATACGGAAGTATGAGCGGTGATCTTAGTGGAGATTTATATGAGGTTTTTAGTAGAACTCGGAGTGAAAGATTTGGAAGTGAAGTAAGGAGAAGGATTATACTAGGAAGTTATACCCTATCTGCTGGTTATTATGATATGTTTTATATTAAGGCATTGAAAGTTAGAACTCTTATTAAAAATGACTTTCAAAATGCTTTAAATCAATGTGATGCTATCGTATGCCCTACAATGCCCACCACGGCATTCAAAATTGGAGAATTCGTAGATGACCCATTACAGATGTATTTTATGGATATTTTAACTTGTCCCGTGAATCTTGCGGGTTTACCTGCTCTTTCGATTCCGTGTGGATTTGATACGAAAGACCTTCCGATTGGATTTCAAATTATTGGTAATTATTTCAGTGAAAAAATAATCCTCAATATCGGATATTTACTTGAAAAAGAATTAAACATCTTTAGGAAACTAGCTCCTATTAAAGATGGAGGGAATTAGAGTGAGTTCTAATTATGAAGACGTGATAATTGGATTAGAAGTTCATATTCAACTCACCAATTTGAAAACTAAGCTATTCTGCAGTTGTAATGCAGATTATAGAGGATCTGAACCAAATTCTCATAATTGTCCCATTTGTTTAGGGTTACCGGGATCGCTGCCTGTGATAAACGAAAGAGCAATCGAATTTGCTACAAGACTTGCATTAGCATTAGATAGTAAAATTAATGATTCAATGTTTTTCTTTCGGAAAAATTATTTTTACGTAGACTTACCAAAGGGCTTTCAGATAAGTCAGTACAATAAAGCAGGAGGGAGAGCTTTCGCAGATAGAGGGAATATAACAGTTAAAATAAATGGCAATAAAAAAGAGATAAGACTTAACAGAATCCATTTAGAAGAGGATCCAGCAAGATTGGTACATAAAGGGTCAATCGCGACATCTCCATATACTTTAGTGGATTACAATCGATCTGGTGTTTGTCTTATTGAAATCGTATCCGAACCAGTTATTAGATCTCCTGAGGAAGCGAGAGAGTTTCTCAAACAATTAAGGTCAATTGTTCAATATACAAGGATATCAAATTTAGACTTAACTGGAGCTGCTCGAGTGGATGCTAATATATCAATTAAAGGACATGAGCGAAGTGAGGTTAAAAATATTAGCAGTTTTAAGGAAGTAGAACGTGCGTTAAAGTGGGAAATTCAAAGACAAAGAAATCTATTAAAACGAGGTAAGAAGCTAACCCAGGAAACAAGACATTGGGATGATAAAAGAAGGATTACTATTTCGCTAAGAACGAAAGAATTTGAAGAAGATTATCGCTACTTTCCTGAACAGGATTTAGTTCCAATAGTAATTGATAAAAATTTCATCCAGCAAGTTAAAGATAAATTACCAGAAATGCCAAACGAGAGATCAATAAGACTTCAAAGAGATTATAATTTATCAGAATTTGACTCAGAGAATTTAGTTCTAGATAAAGATATCGCTGACTTTTATGAAGATGGAGTGAATTCTGTCCCATCATTCGGCCCGAATGAGTATAAACAATTTTGTAATTGGCTGATGAATGATATATCGCGGCATTTAAATGAGCAAAATAAGACAATACCAGAAACAAAAGTTCAACCCAAACTGGTAGTTGATCTAATCAAACACATTAATGAAGGAAAGATTACCACTAAAATAGCAAAAACATTCATAAGTGAAATGATGAATGGTTCTTCTATTTCTAAAATAATTGAGAAGAAAGGTAAAAAGAGAATTTCTAATGAAGAAATTATTGAAGGAAATTGTAAAGAAGTAATTAAAGAAAACCCGAAAATCGTTGAAGATTGTCGTAAAAATCCAAAAGCAATTGAAGCTTTAATAGGTAGAGTTATGGGTAAAACTAAAGGTCAAGCTGACCCAGAAATTACTAGAAGGATAATGTTCAAAATGCTGAAGCAAATTGGAATAATTATATAAGAAATTTTTATTTAAAAAAATAGAGAAAAAATTATAACCCTTTTTTGATTTCTGTGCTAGCAGCATCCAATTTTAGATTAATTATACCAAGCTTAGCTTCTTTTGTAGTTATTATCGTGAGAATGTTACCCTCGATTTCGCTAAAAAGTATTTTTCCCTTCTCAGACTCTATTATCGCACTAAAGAATTGCCCTTGTTCTAGTTCTTTAGTTGCTCTTTGACTTGCTTTCAAAATTAAGGTTACCATAGCAGCTACAGCTTCTTGGTCTACCCATCCTGGTAATGCACTACCTCTAATTAAGCCAAATTTCTCAATAAGAGCCGCCCCATGAACTCCTTTAATCGCCTTTAAAGAATCAAGTATTTCTGTTATTCTTTCACTCATTTAACTCATTCCAATTTTAATTTAGTGAGATTATAAATTCTTTAATTATTATGTAAGGTGTAATTTTATATATAAGTATACAAATCTTAATTAAAAAAGCTATTTATCATTTTTTAGCTTCTTCTAAATAATTACATAAAATTCGATTATTTCATAATCTTCAGGCATAATAAAGGGGATGAGAAAGAATTAGCAGACCCAACTAAATTAGTAAAGAAAATAGTTACAAAAACGATAACGAAAAGTAAAGATATCCCAGGTACAGATAGATAGTTAAAAAATTAGTAATATACTTAACATATTCTTTTTTCATTTTCTTAATATAATCTATCTTTTAATGAGAAAAATGAGTAATGTAATTAATATAATTGGAGAAGAAAATGTAAAATGGGGCATTCTGATTTCAGCGATAATTACTACCACATTTTATGTTATAATTTCGATTATATCTATGATAGTAGGAGAAATAATTTTTTCTGGTTTTTACCTTGTTGCTGATCTTGAGTTTTTAGTAGGATCTATTTTTGGGGTAGTATTTTTTTTCAAAAATCGAGAACCAAATCAAGATTTCTTAAAATATGGTATCATTGTAGGGATTTTTGGAGGAATTTTATCTTGTGTATTTATTAGTATATACCAGACGATGTTAGTATTAATAACCGTTAGCGGTCCTGTAACTGTTTTCTTTTTTTATTTTATACTCACCATTCTTTCTGGAGCAATTATTGGTCTATTAACAGGAGCGTTTTTAGCCCTCTATTATTCGTACAAAGATGAGAAAGGAGATACTGAAGAAAAAGAACTCCTTGATGATAAATTCTTTAATGATTTAATTGACAAATAACTTTCACAAAAAGATTATTCTTCTTAGTGTAAAAAAAAAAAAAAATGAAATTACATTAAAGATGCAAGTGAACTTGCTAAAGTCTCTTTTTTAGGTTTACCTTTTAATAATTCTTCTTGAACTCGTTCTGCTAAAATTTGAGGAGTGAACACTTCCCCATTATTATCTATTTGTTTATAAGTAGTCCACCCTATTAACGAGAAAACCCGATCACCTACCACTCTGAAAACTTCTCCTGTAATCTTAATTGCATGATCTGAAGCGAGGAACGCAACCATAGGAGCAACATTAGTAGGATTGAAAATATCAAAACCTCTTTTATCTTTCATACTCATTGTCCCTACCATTGTCGGTGTTGCATCTGTTGTGAGTCTCGTTCTAGCTACAGGCACGATACAATTAACCGTAGTATATTTGCCTAATTCCATTGAGGCGATATTTGTAAAGGCAGCAATACCTGCTTTTGCAGCACCATAATTAGTTTGACCCACATTTCCCAATAAACCCGCATCTGATGCAGTATTGATTATTCTCCCAAAAACTCCTAAATCGGGATTAGCCTTTCCTTGTTCTCTAAAATATGAAGAAGCATGACGAGTCATGTTAAACGTACCTTTCAAATGTACAGCTATAACATCATCAAACTCTTTCTCTGTCATATTAAAAAGCATCCTATCCCGTAAAATTCCAGCATTATTTACAACAATATCTAACTTTCCGTATTCAGAAATTGCTTGATCAATCATTGCTTTTGCCTTATTAAAATCAGTGACTGAATCATAATTCCCTACAGCTTTAACTCCCAATTTTTTACATTCTTCTGCAATTTCATCAGCAACCTTAGTTTCAGCCCCACTACCATCAAAACTGCCGCCTAAATCGTTTACCAATAAATTACATCCTTCCTTAGCAAATAGTAAGGCTTCCTCACGACCAAGACCACGACCAGCGCCAGTTATTATAGCAACTTTTCCATCTAACATTCCCATATTTTTCACTTTTTATTTTTTTATTTTGATTTTTGATATTTAAAATTCAATTGCAAGTTTAAAAAATTTTAAGGATTTTATTTAATTTTTCAAAAATATCAAAATGAACTTCAATAAATATGATTGGAAACAGTTACTCACAACCTAATCGCAATCCTTATTCAAATAGAATGTTTTAAATTTTTGACTTTTCCTTCAATATTCTCCTTACGATAATTTTTGCATTTTTATTATTATTTTTTTGAGTTAATTACTTTAATATCTAAACTCTTTAAATTGCTGGAAATAAAATAAATGGCTGTTGCACTTACAATCAGATGATCCAAAATCTTCAATAATATCGTCTGAAAAATCCATTATTTCTTTAGCAATTATACACTCTAAACGAAATAATGTGGGAATTAAGTATAACTGTGTTATAATACTTTTCTCGTAATTTAATAAGTAATCAATATGCCAATGAGTTTTTTTATTATTTGAAGGTGAAATATGTCTTTTTACTCTATTTTCTAAGGTATTTGAACCATAACCGCCCATAGCAGATCCAATATATAAATAAAACCCTTTGTCAAATAAGACGCTGCCTAAAGCACCAACAGTTATTTCAATTATTTCAGGAATGTGAATAACTAAAATATAAGAACCTTTCATTTATTTACAGTTTTTTTTATGATCTTGATAACAACTGTCACATAAATACCTTCCACATTTTTTACAAATGTTAGCACACGTATCGCAAAGAATGTTACTACAATCTTCACAATTAAATATTTCTGTGTCAGTATTTTCTCCACAATTCTCACATATAATATCTTTACCAACCATATAACTCATCTGATTTTCTTTAATAACATTATGCTGTAAAAACAGTTAATCATAAAATTCTCTATTATTACCAGATAAATAAGATGGTCAACTCTACTCTTTTAGATGTTATTAGACTTTTTCTAAAACTTTTTTTTTACTAAAAAATTCATAATGAATAATTAGTTAAGAGATAGCTTATAATTTATGGAAAAAAAACCAGATAGAACAGAACTTAAGATTGATTTCTCAAGAGATCGAAAGTTCTTTGAGCAAGAAGGGAGTTCGCGAGTCATAACTTCTGGATCTCTTTACATGTTTTTTGCATTAATTAATGCGGGATGTATTTGGGTTTTCATAATATTAGGTACAGGATGGGAAGGATTAAAATATTTCGGATTAACAACCGCAATAAACGGTATTGTAGGATTGATGGGGATAGGAATTTCAAGATATTTTATTGCAGAAATAAAAACTGCCTTTATTGTTAATGAAGAATTAGGGCGTTTAAAAGCAGCAACCTATTCAAAAATTCTGTTTCTAGTTGGGTTGATATTGGGACTGGGGATGATTATGATATCTTATATTTTTGGTTTTGTTCAAACAAATCAATTATTAAGAGAATGTATTTTTGCGTCAGGAGTTACCTCCATTTTATTATATAGTAGCTATGTTTTTCAAATTGGGTTAGAAATTAAGAATAGATACGATATAATTGCATTTTTATCAATATTTGCAGGGATTTTTCTATTATTTTGGGGATACATTTTTATCTCTTTTAACATCAGCCCGTTTTGGTTTGCATTTCACCCGTTTTTCAATATTACTACATTATTTTTATTTGCTTTTTTTTTTAGTAAGCAGGCACCTTATTCAATTAAAGAAATAATTCAAGCAGGTTTAAGAACAAGAACTATGAAAAAAAGAGCATCTCCAGAAATTAGTCAATTAATTGAGGAACATCAAATATTGCTATATATGAAAAATTCTGCCTATTCATTGCTAACTAATATTCAAAACTCAAAATTTTTCGAAGATATTTTATTTTTTTTTACTGCTATATATTTAGCTATATTTTCAGATCCTGAATATCAGGGGTTAGCATTGAGTTTATTGACTGTCTTAATGACTTACGGAGCTGTTAAAACAGTAATATTGTACTACTCTGCTCCATTAAACATTGAAATTGCTGAAGCGTTTGCAAAAGAGAGTTATGATACTGTGGAGGCTTCAATTAACGATTCAACAAGAATTTCCAGCATTTTAGCTCTTGGGTTTCTCACTGCAATGGTAGCGCTTTCAGGGGAATTGCTATTTTATTTACATAGAGATCTGTTTATGGATGGAGGAACTTTCAATAGCGAAATCTTTTCAATGGCACAAACTTTATTCATTCTTATAGTTTTAGGTCAATTTATTTATGGATATTCGACCCTATTTGGAAATGCTCTAATAGGATCTGGAAATGCTAATTCCGCAGCAAGAGGTTTTCTAATAACAATCATAATAATAACGGTATTATCTCCAATTTTTCTTTTTCTTTTTGGGATTTTAGGTATTGGAATAGTGATGTTGATATCCGCCTTCTTTCTGTTACCTTATACAATCTTTCAACTTAAACGAAAGCTCAAAGTAAATTATAAAATTAGAATATATCGCTTAGTACCAAATTTATTTATTCTGTTTTTTATATTATGGCTTTTCCCATTTAATAGTACAATTAGCTTATTTTTTGGTATAATTTTAGGTGCTTCGATATATTTAATGTTAAATCCTTTCTTTGGTGTATCAATTCCTGAAGATCTTCAAATGATAAATGATTTATTCAACACATTAAAACTAAAAAGATTTGGAGATTTAATCGTTTATGCAATGAGAAGTACATACAATTTAAGTCCTTTAAATAAAGATAAAATAATTCTTGAAGAAGATAAACTAGTCTTAGTAAAGAAATGATATTATCTTTGGTCAATATCCTAATTTTATACTTTAGATATAAATCTTTTTAAAAGAAATTTAATCATGATTTTGCTAGTTGGGTTCTTATTATTAAAATTATTAGAAGAGACTGAAGCACAATCAAAGAATATAACATAAAATCAAGATAAAAACTAGCATGGATATCAATACCCAACCAGTTTTTAATCCAACATCCTGGATCTCCGCCATTATATAATAAGCAATCTGTAATTGATAAATATAAAATGTGAAATCCTAATGATAAAACAATTACAATAATTCCTAAAATTATCTGGATATAGAAAGAATTTTTAATTTCTGAATTCTTATGAGAATTATTTAAATTACCTGCTTCTATTAAAGATATCTGATAATCTTTCTTAGCATTTTCGATGATAAGATCTTTTAAAATTTTACTTTCGTCTGATAAATTTTGATTTTCTTCCTTTAATTGATTGTATTTCTCAACTAAATCAGCTTGCTCTTCAAATTCCAGATTTTTCTTTGTTAGCCTAGACTTACTCATAATAACTTATTTTTTAGGAAAGAGATTCTCGAATTTATAAACCCCTAAAAACCTTAACCCAATTTTTTATATTACGAATATTTAATAAGACTTTTTATATTAAAAAATAATCAAAATATGACTTTTACGTTATATTAATACATATTTTAAATGCAAAAAGTAATTATATGCAATAAGTAAATATTAAAGTTTTATAAAAAAATGAGAAAAAACACTTGGTCCAAAGAAATGGCGGTGAACCTTAGTACTCATAGAAACCTTTCCTTGTTTTTCTCCCTAAAAGACCGCTTTCTACCATTTCTTGTAAAAGAGGGCTTGGTTGGTACTTTTGTCCTAGCTCTTTTTCTAAATACTCTCCAATATGATAATATATATCATTACCAACTAAATCAGAAAGTTCTAAAGGACCCATAGGAAAATTGAATGCTAATTTACATGCAGTATCTATATCTTTGGCACTGGCAATTCCTTTCGTAAACAAATTAATTGCTTCATTACATAATACATAAATAAGTCGAGTTGTTACGAAACCAGGTGAATCGTTTACAGTCACCACTGTTTTATTTAAACTTTCAGAAAATAATTTTGATTTTTCTACAATTTCATCAGAAGTGTTCTTTCCCTTTATTAATTCAATCAATTTCATTACCGGAGCTGGGTTGAAGAAATGTATTCCTATTATCCTTTCTTGATTTTTAGCCTTTAAGGCAATATCTGTGATACTTAAAGATGATGTATTAGAAGCAAGAATTACATCTTTTTTACACAGGTTATCCAGTTCAGAAAATAATTGTTGTTTTAAATCCATATCTTCAAAAACAGCTTCAATTACTACTTGAACATCCTTAACAGCTTCATGTATATTAACATTTAGACTAATTCTGCTTAAAATTTTTTCTGCTTCTTCTTTAGTTATTTTATTTTTAGCAACATAAAACCTCTCTAAATTAATTTCTATCGAATTTTTAACTTTTTTCAATAACTCCTCACTTATATCAACTAAATTTACATTATAACCGTGAGTCGCTATTAATTGGGCAATTCCTGATCCCATAATGCCAGCGCCTATAACACATACATTTTTTATTTTCATTGTCCTCACTCACTATTTTCTAAATTGGTTAAAGTCTGGTTTACGTTTTTCTAAAAATGCATTTTTTCCTTCTACAGCTTCATCTGTGCCATAATAAAGTGATAAGCCACCAACACCAAGCTGAGTAACCCCAGTAACACCATCTGTCTCAGCCAAAAAAGCATATTTTAGCATTTTCAAGGCTGTAGGACTCTTCTCTAATAATTCCTGACACCATTGTTCTACTTCCTCATCTAATTTTTCCATAGGTACCACAGCATTTACAAGTCCCATTTTGAGAGCTTGTTGAGCTGTATAACGTCGACAAAGATACCAGATTTCCTTCGCACGCTTCAAACCTACAGCACGCATTAAGTCACCAGTTCCATAGCCAGGATCAAAAGAGCCTACACGAGGTCCTGCTTGTCCTAACTGTGCATGTTCTGCTGCAATACTTAGATCACAATTAACATGCCAAACATGGCCACCTCCGATAGCGTATCCATTCACTCGAGCTATAACGGGTTTAGGTAAAGTACGTATTAAATGTGTAACACGTTGCCAGCCTACCTCAAGGGGTAACAAATGTCCTCCTTTATATCCCCCCTTTTCACGGGTACTCTGATCTCCACCTGTGCAAAACGCTTTTTCTCCAACGCCCGTAAATACCACAACACCTATTTCGTTGTCTATGCACTTGTTAAAAGCATCTATTAATTCATGAACTGTCTTTTGTGTACACGCATTATATCGTTCAGGACGATTAATAGTTATTCGCGCAACACGATCTTTTATTTCGAAAATTATATCTTCATAATCCAAATTCTTTTCAACTCGATTTTATTATAAAAATTTCATTTTAATGAGTATTCATTAGAAATAATCTCATAACATTTAAAACAACTATCTAAAATTTTCATCTCCATTATGAGTTCATTTAGAATAAAATTTCGTGAAACCATCCTTTCACGATCATTAATTTGTCCATAAGGGTATGTTAATCTAAAAAAAAACTAAATGTATTGCTAAAAAACCATTTTTTGTTTAATTTCTTGAACCATTTTATGTCCATTTTCATTTATCTCAGTAATAATGTCCCTTAGTATTTCATTAATAGGCGTGCCATGCAAATCACAAGAGATATATAGAAGAGATAAAATTTCTTTAGCTAATAGTGAAATGTTCTTGATATCATTTATTGGAATTCTGATTCCAAGAGCCTTTAAATCTAGATGAGTTTCTTGTTCTTGTTGTCTGATGGTTAAGAGAATATCATTTTTTCTTCCTTTCCATTCTTCTGTAATCGCTCTTAAGGATAAAAGATATCTTTTTGTTGGGCTTCCAATTCCCATTATATCCTTTGCAAATTCTAAAGATTCAGAATTTCTAATTGTTTTCAAGCCAAATGTTCTATTAAGTTTATAATTTTTATCTAATTTATTCTTCATTTTCGAAATTTCATCAGTAAGTTGTTCAACTTTTAATGCTAATTTCTCAAATTTTTCAAGAAATAATTCCTCAACATTAGATTCATAATTACTCATATTAGCCACTAGTAGAGATTAAATATAACATCATTTGAAATATTCTTTGATAAAACTAATTATTAACCAATTAATCTATAAAGAATTTTTAATTTACAAAAAAGAATAAAAACTAATTAATTTTAGAAATTATATTAAAAACTTATCTAATTGGCTTAAAATACTTCGTCTTCATTGTCATCATCAATTTTATCATAAATTTCAGTGTCTTCTATGGGTTCTGAAGGATCACTTGTCTCTGTTTCATTTTTTTCTTCTAAAATTGGTTGGGGAGCGAGTAATTCTTTTACATCCAAATCAACTTCTATTTTTAACTGTTTCTGCTCTTTAGCATATTTATTAATCTCATATATTCCTATTACAACTAATAAAGCTATGAAAAATATTAGTACAGCAACGTTTTTGACAAGATTAATAAGATCATTATCTAAAGTAGATAGGGCATTAAGCCAAGGAATCTTTGCTTCTTGAAAGACATCGTAAGGGAAGTAGTGAATAAATTCATATGTTACCTTTGAAAGTATCAACCAAATTATTACTGCATCAAGTCCAAACCTTTTAAATCTTTTACTTAAAAGTTCTGCTTGGGATCCCATAAGAGTACTCAGAGAATAAAAGATAATAAATAGATCTGGGATTATCACTGCAATGTAAGCCCAAATAGAACCAATCTCATCCGGTTCAGTATCAACAATACCTAGATAGATCTTTAATATCAGAAATAGTGTATAGATTGAAACCAATATTGCAAATGTACCAAACCAACCAGCAAAGCTTTTTTTAAACATATAAACAATGCAAACAATTGCGAGTCCAACAAGAACTCCTCCAACAAGTATATAAATTCCATTAAGATACCATGGGATATCTATTGGTGTTTCGATTATAACAGAAAAATCAAATAATGTAGGTCCTATAATAAATAGATATAAGAATAGAAGAGAAGCAGCTAAACCTCCGAAAAAGATGAGAGTTCTTATAAAAGGTCTTAATTTAGGAGTTTTATATAATTTAGTATCAATATTTTTTCCTAATAAATAACATCCATAAAGGATAAACCATGATGTAAAGAAAAAGTAAGAGACAACTGAAATTGCTAATAGTACTATTAAAATTATTGAAATAAAAAGCATAATAGGTAAAGAAATCAACAAAAACACAATTATTTTCCATGGGGAGTACTCAAAAATATCCTTCTTAGAAATAAGAGAAAGCAAAAACAAGAACATTAAAAAAACTAGGAATGGTAAAAATATCAAAATGCCAATTATTGAAACAATACGGTTAGGATATGGAATAATAGCTATTCCTACTAACATCCAGACTAAAAGAGCTGTTAATCTCCAATTTTTACCTAGTTTCTTTAAATTATCGATGATATCCATAAAAAATTAGTTAAACTCAATATATTTAAACTTTCTTATTCAAAAGAACAATTTAAAAATCCAAAAGAGCATGTTTTATGATTGAAAAATTTTATTTTATATATTCTGTCAAGCTTCTTTGCTTATTAAAACTGTGATAAGATATTCCAAATTTCTTTCTTAAATTATTTACACTTTCAGGAGCCGAACCTTGAAAATGATTATTCACAATAATAAATATTTCAGATATCTCAGGTATCTTAATCAAATTTTGAACGTTCTTATAGAGGTTATTTAAAGCATCCTTTTGATCTCTTTGAATTCGATTAAAAACAGTGAGTTTTCTATCTCCAATTAACCGAATATAATAAAGTTTTTGATTTTCCACATAATAGGGTATAACTCCAGGCATATATGTCGTTCCAAGTATTCTTTTATCCCTATCAATTAACTTAGCTAGAATTTCAGGATTAAACCAAGAATTATCTCTTAATTCAATAATATACTTATATTCTAAAGGAAGTTCATTTAGTAATGATTTTAATTTTTCAAAATGTTTTTCGGTGTATTTGAACCAAGTTGGGAATTGTAATAGAAACGCCTTAATTTTACCATTTAGATGTTCTATTGTAGAAAAGAACTTTACAACGTATGAATCTAAATCAGGATCATCAAGATTATGAGTAATTTTTTGCCACACTTTAATAATAAAACGAAAATTTGCTGGAACACGTAATTTCCAATTTCTAACCATATCTATAGAGGGAAGATTATAAAAAGTAGAATTAATCTCCACAAAATCAAAGTATTTAGAAAAATATTCCAAATGATGGACTCTCTCTAACTGTTTTGGATAAAAAGGACCAACCCAGTCTTTATAATCCCATCCTGCAGTTCCAATTACGATTTTAACCATAAAAAATATATCTATCCTTATTTAATCTTATATTATCAATGATTTTTTACTAAAATAATTATTTTTTATGAAAAATTAATTTAATTTTAAAGATTTAATAAAGAAGTAAATTTTAAAAAAAATAAAATAATAAATATTGAACTTCTTATTAACAAAATTAGTGGATTAACATGGGTATAGACTGGGTAAGAGTAGAGGAAAATCCCAAAAAGAAACTCTCTGTAGAGGGTAAGATTTTATTAGAATTTAAATCAAGAAATGAGGATTTAGAGCAGAGAATTGGCCAGTTGGTTAAAGAATTAGAAAAAATGGCTGAAGATTTAGAAATTACGAAAAAAAAATTAGCAGGACGAGAGAAAAGTTTGATTGAACTTACTCAAAAAAAGTCTTCGGCTAGAAAATCACTTGATAAAATTAATGAAGAGAAACTTCATGCAGACATTAAGGTTACTCAATTGACGGCAGCAAAATCCGATTTAGAGGAAAAATTAAATGAATCTACTAAAAAAATTACGACATTGGAAAGTCAATTAAAACTTGCTGTGAAGAAATCTGAGGAAGTAGAGCAAAAAATATTACGAAAAGGAAAAGAAATCCAAACCAAAGAAGAAGATTTGCTAGGTAAAGCTAAAGATTTATTAGATAAGGAAAAAGAAATACAAAATTTAAAATCTCTATTAGGGCAACGAGATAAAGAAATTGAGTTCCTTAAAAAGAATTTAGAGGTTGAAAAAGGAAAAACCTCTTACCAAATAAAAAGAGTTGAATCTATAGAAGCGCAGATAGCGAAATCAGAAAAGATTTTAAGCTTAATAAAACAAATAAAAGAGTTATTAGATGTTAAGGGTTTTCTTTCAGATAAGGAATTTGAAGAGATTTACTCAACTATACAGTAATAAAATATAGTTATTAAAAGAATTATGAAAACCCTAGTGTATTAAATATTTTAATGTAAAATTTATATATAATAGATTTTAAGAAAATAAATATACAGTAAAATAAAATAAAAATAATTAAAAAATAAAAATTATCAAAAAACAGAAAAGGTGAAAGTGAAATTTCAATCGACTGGGCTAAGGCTGAAGAAAAACCAGAAAAGAAGCTAGCTATTGAGGGAAAGTTTTTATTAGATCTAAGATC
>JAHQWI010000137.1 GCA_029856085.1 Promethearchaeia archaeon
GTACTAGGTGTGGAAATTGTTGTACAGATAAAAATACACTTGTAAATGTGACTTACTTAGATGTATCGAGGATAATTAAGGGTTTAAAAATAGATTTAAAAGAATCACTTGAAATTTTCGGATTTTACGTTTATGATAAAGCGTTAAATAATACCGTCCTTAAGAAAATGGTAATTTCACCAATAGAAACTGAAAAAGGTTTAGCCTTCATTGGGCTTATGAAAAATAATAAAGGTGAGTGTTGCTTTTTTGAAAAAAAAAATAAGAAATGTTTAATTTATAGCTTAAGGCCTATGCTTTGTAACTCATTTCCTTTTTCATTTATTCAGTCTAATAATGAGGATATTATTACTAAAGAGCAAATTGGTTTAATATATACAGAGAAAGCTAAAAAGTATTGCCCTGGAATAAGTAATGATGCTCCTCTTATTGATGTTGATTATTGGTTTGAAGTAGCAAATAGGACACTAAGGGAATTAAAGGATAATCATATTTTTAATGAAGATTGGAATAATATTGTTAAAAATAAACGTATTTCTCCATCAGCTAAGAACTTTATTAAAAGAATTATGAAAATGAATGAAGACTAAAGATTCATTTTAAATGGTTAAGCTTAATTCGATCTCTTTATCAGTTTAAAGATTTAACAAATTATCGGAAGAATACTGAGAACAAGCTAATAATGCCCAAAATAACATCCTTAATTCTATTTTATATGCTAATTTGTCAATACGCCAATTAAAATCTTTATCTAGATTTTCTAGACTAAAGAAATCCGTAGACTTAATGATGTAATTAAGTAAACGACTGCACAATATTGATTCTTGCTCTTTTAAATCGAGAATAACTAAAATTAATAATGTCTTTGCAGATTCCGTTATTGAATCATCAATGGAACCTTTTGAAGTTAACAATCTTTTAAGCGCATTTATATAAGGCACGATAAATCCAGTAAGCTTCACATTTTTGTCCAGGCTTTTGATACTAGCTAGGTGACTATAAATATCTAACGTTGGGTTAAATCCTTTCATATTCAATATATCTAAATTTAATACTTGATTTAATAAGGCATCTTTACGTGTTGATATTATTTCACTTTTTGCTAGCAGTTTTAAGCAAAGTAAAGTGTAGTAATTCATTTTTAACTTCTCAGGCATAAACTCCTTCAATTCCATTTTGAGAAATTCTTCAGTAGCGTTAAGGTTTATGATGTTAGTTTTATGTATTAAATTCAATTCAGTAACAATTGAAAGACCATAAAATATGTTAATTGAATCTGGCATCGCATTTCTTGAAATGCTAAAAATCATTTCAGTTATATGATTCCTTAGAAAATTTAATATCTCTATTGAAGTAAAAGGAAATTCTATGTTTGCCATTTTCAAAATAGATATGTAATAAAAGAGATTTTCTAAATCAAGGAAATCTGGATTAACTACTCTTGAATTTAAAAGGTTCCCAATATTAATTTTAAATTTATTAAGAATTTCAAGATATACAATGGGTAAGTTACCAAAATTATCAAGAAAATTTACTTTTTGCGACTTGAGAGTTAAATCTCTTGGTATAGATTTAAAGGTGGTTAAGTTGTTTTGTGTTATTAAAGGGGTTTGATTGATTTTTTCTATAGTTTTTGTTGGCGTTTCTTCATGTATAAAATTTTCCAATTGTTCTAGTGAAGGTTTTAATAGTTCTTTTTTTGGAGTTTTTAAAGTCTCAATAAATTCCTTCTTAGCTTCTTGTAATTGTGCAAGAATATTTGGTTCTTCACTGATCTTCTTTTCTCTTTTATCTATTTCTTCCTCTTTTTTCATGGTGGAGTTGGAGATCTTTTTTGGATTCACATTGAATGCTTTTATATTAATAGATAAATCTGAAAAATTTAAATTTTCTTCAATACCAGGGAATGTAATAAAAGTTTTAGTCTTCGAATCTACATATGTACTTTTGAATTTATATAATTTATCAATGAAACTTTGAGGTGCTAATTTAAAAAGTTTTAAAGTTTCAATTTTTTGTACATCTAAATCCAATAAATATTCAATTAAGATTTCAAATAATATTTTATTGATATATTCTTTGAAATATAATTTAAGATAAGAGTCATAATCATGCAGCTCTGTTCTTTTTTCATTTATTTCTTTCAAATAGTTATTCTGTATTTTAGATAATTTGTTTATTGGTACTCCAATCGTATTTAAACCAGTTTTTATTGCCTTTAGCATCTTTATAAGTGTATTTCTTAAACTTTCTTCGCTTTCTTTGGTTGGATCTTTTCTTAAATCAATATGTTTGTATGAGACAAGATCCTTTAAATACAAATGAGTTTTATCATAATATTCTAAGACTTCATTCCTCAACAATTGTGTAAATTTAGTGAGAAAAATAACGCGCTCTTCCATTTCCTAATTTCCTAACATATTCACTATTATATATTGAAAATTATATAACTATATTAACATTTATATGTCATAAAGAAATAAAACGTTTTCATTTCATGGAGGGTCATAACTATAACCAGATTGCTAAAGACTATCATTCCAAAAGAAGAAAACCATGGAGACCACTTGAGTTTTTTCTAAATTTTTTAAATAAAAAGGGCTGTAATTTTAATGGAACATCTTTGGATTTAGGGTGTGCTAATGGCAGAAATTTTAAAATTTTAGGAACTTATCCTAAAAAATTAATCGGCATTGATATATCACTTGAATTCTTAAAAATTGTTTGCAGTGATTTAAGAAATTCCGATCGTTATTCAAAACTTGAATCGAATTTAATTCAGGTTCTTCTTGCGGATATAAGGTATCTACCAATTAGAACAAACTCAATCCAAAATATTTACTCAATCGCCACAATTCACCATATCAAAAATAAATCTGATAGAAAGGATTTGATGACACAAACCAATGAAATACTAAAAAAAAATGGTAATTTAGTTATTACAGTGTGGCGTAAATGGCAAAAAAAATATAGAGGCTATTTTCTTTTAGATGGATTTAAAAGAAAGTTTAGTTTTAAGCATAATGAACAACAGAAAATGGCAGGGTTGGAAGAGTCAGGCGATAGATTTGTTTCATGGGGGCTTTCAGGAGAAAATAAAGCATATAATAGGTTTTATCACTTTTTCTCCAAACGCGAGATAAAAAAATTGTTGAAGATTTTTGATCTTAAAGAGTTTAAAATAATGGGTGGTCCAAATAATAACGATAACTTCTTTATATTCGCTCAAAAAAGATAAACTTTAATGACATTCAATAGAATTATATGATTTTATTACATATGACTTGTAATTTTCATACATACTTTCTATTATAGATGTATGAATACTAAATAATCGTTCAGTAATTTCACAATAAAAAATACCATGTACTACTTTTTCAACATAATATCTCTTTCTTATCATCTTCCTTCGCTGCCCAAACCAAAAAGTAAATTCATGACTCATTAACCAATCTCTTTCCTTTTTAGTAACCACAATGCCAATCGCATTATAAGTTTCAATACTCTTTTCTACTTCTTTATAGTAAAAAAGATTCATCCTTTCTCTTTTTTCCCATTTTATTTCAAGTTTGGTGTTTGGCCCCCAAATCTCATCATAATCATTTTGAGAGTGCAAGATAATGTATCCATTATTCTCATCGCCGTCATATTCTATTTCTTTAAACCAAATTGGCATTTTATTAATTGTTAAATTACACTCTGCTTTATTGTAGACATAAAAATTATATTCCATGTTTGTACTTGTCTTGTTTGATTTTAGAATTATTAAATAAACTTATTTCTAAAATAAATTAAGTATTTATAAAACTTCTGATATTTGAAAAGACCTTTATAATAAAGGTATAATTAGGGTTTGAAGATTTGGAAGAATTAATAATACTACTTGATGATCTCTTTACCTTCTTCAATCCAATTTTTTAATCTATCAACGGACACTCCTTTGATTAACGTTGCTAATTCATCGGGGCTTTCCTTACAAAGCTCTTCTATTGTATTAACTCCAAGTTCAATGAATTTTTTTGCTGTGGCAGCACCTAATCCAGGTAAATCGGTTAAAGGAGTCCCTTTTTCTTCGATTTTAATTTTCTCGGCTTTAACAGGTTTTACTTTCTCCTTTTTCACTGGTTTTAGTTTTTCCTTAACTACAGGTTTTTTAGGTGCTTTTTTAATAACTTTTCTGGGCACAACTTTGGGTTTTTCTTTCTTAGGTTTGAAAGGAGTTCTTCTTTTCTCTTTTTGGATAAAGGGTTTTCTCTTTTTTCCTTCTTTCTTTGGTATTTTTAAATTTTTTAGTATTTCAATATTCTCAGGGTAAGCAGATACTCTAAAATAATCTATGTTAATTCTCAGATCTTTTAATTGATCAATATGTCTTCCTGATTCCTTTATTTCATTTAAAGAGAAACCTATACCCTGCCTCCGATGTGCATCTTTAGCGGGACTTTTTACAGTAGCAATGATTTCCGTTTTACTCTTCATAATTATCACATTATTATATAATGTAGTTTTGATAAACTAAGAAAACTTTTATTTTTTTCTATTTAGATGAAATCCAAATTAGAATATACATTCATCATTTAGCTTAATATACTTTGGAAATAGAAGAATGTAATTTTTACATCCTTATAATGTCCAAATTTTCTAATTTCTTTAGGGCATCATAGATTTCATTTCTTTTTTTATGTAGATTTCTCGAAATCTTCAGTGGAGAATTTTTCCCTGAGCATAACAATGCAATTTGAAATTCAAAATTATTAATCATTCCCATAGTCAAGACTTTATCTAATACGTTTTTAGCAATAAGTAATTTCGGAAATACCTCTGCTATTTTTCCTCCTATGGTAAGATTCTCAATATCTGCATTTAAAGTCTGGAACCTACTTTTTTCAGTTGTAGTTCTGAAAACTTTAAGATCCGATTGGTGTTTTTTCCAAAATCTATTGGCAATTTTATGAATTACTTCTTTTATTTTCTCTGTATCATCATCTGCATCTGAAATCGAACAAAAAAGAATTCTAGATAAAGGATGATAATATATAAAAATTGTTGAATCTTCAGATGTTACAACTCTATTCATCTCATTTACTCGTCTTCCCTTTGCCATAGATTCTTGTATCATGTCAATTGTTTTATTAATAGCATTAAAAAATCCAGTTAATATTTTGTCTTGAATCTTTTTTAATTCTTTAAACGTTGTTTCAAAAATTGAAATTCCGTTATCCCCATCGATTAAAAATGTTTTATATATAATAGATTCCTCAACCTGACTTTTTCATTAAGATATGTAAAAATCAAAATTACTTTTCTCATTAAAAACATAAAAATTAACAATAATAAAAATATCCGAATAAAAACTAAGATATCAATTACATTTAATTACTAAAGAAATAAAATTATAAGTCGAGATTTTTATACATTTTATAAAAAATATTCATATTCTACAATTTTAAGAATGAAAGCTAAAGCTAAGTTTGTTTTAATATATCTGCTTTTCTTCCCTATAGCATTTTCAGCCTATTCAACAACCCCATTACTTTCTACTGTTTCGTATACCAATCCTTTCATTTCTTCACCTGATTATGGTGTTTCTAATTATGAAATTACTCAAAATGTAACATACCAAGTTGAAATCAATTTTACACTAACTCATAGTTCTATGACTAGCTATGAATATTGGTTTAAATTCTCTAGGTTAAATGATAGACAACCAAATTCGTTATTAACTCAATATTGTCCTCCATACCAAGAAAGTGAGTTAATCTCTAGTAAAATTACTGGAAATAGTACTCCTTCATATATATTACGTGATGAATTTAACAACACCTATGATTTATTTAATAATACTTTAGACTATAATGAAAAAATCACATTGGAACAGGAATATAATATTACTTTAAATGAGGTAAGCTTTAATGATATCAATGAATTGGATATAGGGACTTATAATGAATCTGATGAGATTTTTGATTTATATTGCAACAGATCAGAAACTTGTTATGAAAGAGATGATTCTGCTCTAATTACTGCTTCGGATAGTATCGTGGATCCTAGCGATAACCCTATTGAAAAAGCAGAAAAAATTTGTAATTGGGTATCTAATTATTTAACTTATAGCGATTCTATGCCTGATCAAGAAAAAGGTGCATTATGGGCCTATAATAACGAACAAGGTGATTGTAGTGAATATTCAAGTTTAATGATTACATTATTGAGAATTCAAGGTATACCTGCTCGGAAGGTTACTGGATTTTGCATATCTGCAAATCCTGCTACTAAGCCATACGTTGGAAAGCAATGGATTTTTTCAATTTTTGGATCAAGTGAAAGTTTTTCTGCAGATTTTTTAGGACATGCATGGGTAGAATACTACGTTCCTAATATAGGTTGGATTGCCTGTGATCCTACTTGGCATGGTAATTATAATTATTTCAATAGAATTGACTTTCTCCGCTTTAACTTAAATATTGGTCAATGGTTCTCTGTTCCTCAATTACCTGATGAAAGTGAATTTCCAAATCCATGTGTTGTATTCTATGAAACTTCAGATTTTTATTTCACTTATCAAGTTAAAATAACAGTTTTAGAATCGAATTTTACACCCTCAGGTTCATTTCCATTAATTTTCTTTGTGTTTATTGGAATCGGAGTAGCTGCTATATTAATTACAATAATTCTCATAACAAGGATTAGGAGAAACAAAGGGGGATATTAATAAAAACTAAATAAATTTAATTTTTTTTATTAAATATATGTATGAATTAAATCTATAAGGTTTTTAGAGAAATCTGGTAAATTTTTCTCTATCTTTTCAATTTGGAGAGATTTCTCAATAAACATCAACAAGTATAGATTATATTTTTCGACCTGAATTTTTTTAAATATTACTTTTTTAGAGTCATCAGCGATTCCTGAAGATATTAAAAAATCCTTTTGTAAAATTTTAAACTCTTTGAAAGTCTTATAGAGTTCCTGAAAGTGGGGAGCTGAGATTTCAAATACTCTTTCAGAAACTTCATCTTTAGAATAATTGGATAAAATTATTCCATTTTCATTTAATAATAATATTGCATCTGAGTTTGTTTTCTTAGCAAATTTTTTTAATTGATTCCTGAATAATTCTCGATTAGGACTTAGTTGAGATAGCCCAAAGGAATAAGCTGTAACTAGGCTCCAGTGATTGAAAATACTAGTTTGAAAAATTTTAATTAAAAATCTATCAGAATTCTTCTCTATTTCATCTGCAATTATCTCTAAATTCTTGAAAATTTCTTTTGACCCCTTTAGATCTGGATCAAATTTATTTAAGCAAACTACAATAGGAGGGAATTCATCCAAGTCAATCAAAGAATCTATAATTTTCCTAAAAAGTTCTAGGGCTTCCTCAATCCTCTCAACTTCTTGAATATCAATAAAAAAGAAGATTAAATCTACGTTATATAAGTAAACTTTACTTTGTTCAAGAAATCTCTCTCGATATTGTTTTTGACCACCTAAATCCCAAAGTGAGATCACAGAGTTTTGCTCTTCAAAAATGTTTTCCTCTGATCTTTCAACACCTCTAGTAGGTAAAGCCTTTATTATTTCTGAATATCTCCTTCTTATTCCCATTAAAAAACTTGATTTCCCTGCTTTATCTAATCCTGTTAATAGTACCTTGATTTGTCTCCTCACAGAAAAAGGATCTTTTAAGTCCTTAGTGAATTCAAACAATTCATCTCTAATATCGTCCATAATTCTTTTGTGATCATCAAATTCTTTGTCTGTTTGTATCTGGCTAGCGGCCTTATCAATAATAATTCTCAAATATTTCATATTCTCATAAAAAAAGACTCTATTATCCTCGTTGATTAATACGGTAATAGTAGCTGCCAGAGCTTGACCACGCGCTTTTTCTTCAGGAATGAGAAAAAAATAAGTTAAACCATTTAATTTTAAGTCTGGAAACGGTAATATACCAAAATAATTAACCCCTACATCTGAACCTTGTGAATCTTGATAAACTGAATCACCCATAAGTAAACTGATGGTTTTCATTGCAATTAAAAGCCCAGCTTTCTCATCTAAATCAATAGGCCAAAAAATTCTAGGTGTTGGACCCTTTTCATCGAATATACTTAAAACAATTGCCTTAATTAAATCAGAGTTGTTATTATTATCGTTTTCTTTATCGGTTTGTTTCTTTTTCGATATAGAGTCATTATTAGTCAATTTATCCCCATCTCCTTAGCTATAAAGCAATACTTTAGAATGTACCTTATTATATTCTTAAGATTATAATAAAATCAATATATTACTTTAATATACTCAAAATAATAATTACTATTAAATAATTACTTTTATCTCCCCAAGATCTAAATGTTTTAATCTTTTATGAATTAAACTTCAAACTTGCAAGTTTAGACGGTATGAATATTTTTTTTATAAAATCTACCAAAGTGAGATTACTTCTTTTGAGTTCATTTAATGAGATATACTCTATTGCTCCATTTTGGATAAAAATTTGATATTCTTCTTGTTTCTTAACCTTTTCTATTACATCAATTTCGGCATCTTTTTTAAAATGAGCAGAGTTAGTATAGTAGAATGTGTCTCCACTAGATTGAGGTATCGCAATTTTTGGAAAATGTTTTAAATCTAATTTCGCAAAACGAAACGGTGCTTTCTTTGAGATATTTTCACTTAATACATATGACATATTATTTTTTTTAGATGATTCTAAACATATTTTATTCATCTCACTTAAGATTTTTTTTCCAAAATTGAATGCATCTGAATGTTCATGCAGTTCAAAATCAGTTAGAATTTTAACAGCTTCATTTAATCCTATAAAACTTATTGATAAGTGTTGATCTTCTAGATTATAGAGCTTTTTATTATTGATTATACCACTACATAGCGGTAAGTGTTTCAATTTCAACCTTTTTTTTATTATTTCATATTTTTTTAATAATATCTGAGAAGATATCTTCATATTAGTATCAACAATCTCCAAAAAATTTGCTTCATCTTTACTGACATACGCAAATCGAGGAAGATTTATACAAATTTCTTGAAGTATGCCTGAATTAATTAAAGACAATGACTCTCCATCTTTATCATTTAAAGAATTGATATTTGAATTTATTAGTATAGGCGTTTTCATAGTGTCAATTTCGTCCCAAACATTCAGATACGCATCATTGAACTTATCTAACCAGATATTATTTAATACAATCTCATGCTTTGGGGATTTAAATGGATTTTTATTATCATCACCTTCTTTAAAAGCTATTGTCAGTGCGTTAAATAACTTTAGACATTCTTCATTATAATCTTCATAGTGATCTCTAGTTTTACTGACAACAGGAACCTTTAAAAATGGCTCGGAAACAGTAGGACAAGTTAGGATTGAACTAGATGAAATGGTGCTACCAGTCATGACTGATAAATGATTTAATTCGTAGATTAAGTTTGTCATTGCAAGAATTAAATCTGAATCGTTTACTCCTTTAGCATAAGGGGATAAAAACATTGTTAGGTAATTAAACCCTTGGTTTCCACAAAACTCATTTTGAGTTAGAGCTAGCCACTTAACTAGATGATTAATTGCTTCTTTTAGATTGCTAGCTGGTTTTAATTTACAGCAAGGGATAAAATTTTTTATAGGTGGTAATCCATGATCTAATATTATACGAGGATCCCACATTTGGGTCAAAGGCCTTAAATCAAAATATCTTAACTTATGAATATGGAGATCTCCAGATAAATGGGCAGCTGATTCTTCACTAGTCAAAATTTTTAAATGAGCATATTCTTCAGAGATTCGATTCGCAGCCCAATTATGGATTTTTTCGGGATTAATTATTTTTTCTGGATGACGATCAAATCCTCTTTCAAGAATTTCTTCATAATCCATTAAAGGGATTCCTATTCTCGTATATAACTTACGTTCATTTTCAAAGTGTTGCTCAGAAAGTATTGAACAAACTATTTCTCTTATATGTGGCCCTGAGAGAAACTGTATTCCAGAACTAATAATCCTTCTGGCGACTAGTTCTGTAACTTTATTAGCATTAGCTTCGCTCATTCCAGTTTCTTTTATAATACTTTCAATAATTCTCGATGAGTCAAATTCAGCTAAATCTCCTTCGGTTCTAAAAACTTTTGGAAATAAGTCCATGGTTAGGCTAAAAGAAGTGTTTTATAAATTATCTTTTGAATTATTATATTCAAGAGATTTAAAAAACTAAATTATTAATAGGTTAAATAGGAGAATTATACTTTGTATTATAAAAATATAAAGAATTTCTTAATAATGTATTTAAGCTCACTACATCTTGTAATCCTTTAAATTCTTTATCGGTAAGGAGAGGTTATTATTTATATCTCTCGATTTCTTGTTTTTTATAGAAAAGAAACATGAATAGATTAATGAAGAATCAGATTATTTGATACTATCAGCCTGTAATAATGATTATTTTTAATAAATCAGTAAATTTTCAATCTATAATTAATCTAAAGAATATTATCATTTGATAACATTATGAAATCAAAAGAAGTACTACGCTTACTAAGAATCTCAAGACCTACATTATATAGATGATGTAAATGCAGCATATAATATCATGAAAAAAGCATTCCCAAATTCTATTTTAGTTGATGGGATAGAGGCATTCGGATTGATGCCGCAGGTAATGTATCAAAAGATATATGATAATATTATCTGAAATAAAATGAGTATATTTTTATTCATTTTGATGATCTAGAACTTCTATACTCTCTATGGCTTATTTTATAAAGTTGATAATGTGAAATATATGTTAAATTTATACTCTGATTCTTCTCTACAAAATTTCTTTACTGAGATTCATTGTATTTTAAGAGAAACAGATCCAAAAATAACTGAAATATGGTGTGAAATTTCAAAAATTTCTTTTTTTAATGGATTGAGAAAAACAGACCTATATAACTTTTTAGATAGATTTGAATTTATCTCTCTTAACAAGGGAAATTATATTTATTATATCGTAATTGATAAGATTTTATTCATCATTAACTGTATCAAATTCCTGAAATATGACATTGCACATCTTTCTGAAATATTAGATTATAGTGGTTTTGAAGTATTAATAAAAGAAATTTTATCAAAAAATAATTATCGGGTAGCAACTAATTTTAGATTTTCTGGTTCAAAACTAAAATCAAATGTTTCTCAGAAAAGGTTTGAGATTGATGTTATTGGAATTTATTTAAAATATATTTTAATCATAGATGCAAAACAATGGAAGCGTAAAGATTCATATGGTTCACTAAACAAAGCTGCAAATCTACAATTTAACCGGATTAGGGCATTAAAACAAAATCCAGAAGCTTTTTCAAAGCTTATTACATCAATTTTAGGCGAAGAACCCCATATAAAAAGGCATTTACCATTTACCCTTATACCTATAATGGTTACCCTTGAAGATAATAGCATAAAGTTAAATGAAAACCAGATACCACTCGTGTCCATATATGAATTTAATGCTTTTTTGCAAGAGTTCCCAAACAATCTACACTATTTTAAATCAGTTCAAGTAGATAAAGTAGTTCTCCAAAAAAAATTGGATAAATTCTCACGTTAAATGTAAATAAACAATTTAGCTACTTTTATGTGTTTAAAATGAAAAAAATATTATTTTTCTAAACCCAAATAGTATATTATTTGTTTCTTTATAAGATTTACAGCAATGGAAATAATTCCACTTCTAACTTTGGGGTGAGAAAATAGAATTAAAATCATATCTTTTAAACTTGGAGACTCTCTATCAATAGGAGCTAAATCTAATACACCTTCACTCCCTTTTACACTTATAGATTTTAGTGTGCCTGCGCTTAAGCCATGAATAATATCAGAACCTATCATTGAAAGATTTATTCCAATCGTGTTAAATAAAGATTCTGATATCCTGCTTGAGATTGCTGAAGCTAACATTGTCCCATCTGTTTTGATAATCGCTGAAGCTTCTATTCTAGAATCAAGTGTAATTAATTCATTTAAAATTTCATTCATGCTAGAAGGAGGAATTTTCTTTTCAGGCTCTTTTTTAGTTTTAGGTTCAGCAACAGGAGGTTCTAATTTCTTCACAGATATCTTTTTTGATAGAAAGCTTAGAACTTCAGTCATATCTTTTTCTAATCTTTTCTGTTTTGAAATAGACACTTCGGCTTCTGATGTCTTGACGGGAATAGGAACTAATGAAGGTTTTGGTTTTTCTTTCTCCTCTTCAAGAATTGATTGTTTAAGCTTTGAAAATGCGTCAGAAATGGGATCTATGGAGGTAGAAGGGGTAGTTTGAAAGTCTTTTTTAACTGATACTAATGAACTCTGAAATGGTTTTGGTGCAATTTCTTGTAGAATTTGGCTTTTTCCTTTTCCTATTTCTTGTTCACTTTCGTCTGGAACTTCATTAATAAAACCAGTATCAACATATTCGCTGGCTTCTGATGGAATTTCATCAAGATTTAATTCTATTTTTTTGGGGATTTCCTGCAACTCGATTTTTTCTTGCTCTTTATCACCACTTTCAGTTGATATTTCAATTCTTTCACTAAGAGATTTTTCTTCAACTTTTTTTTCTGATTTCTTTTTCTTTTTAGTTCTAGTGGATTTGGAAGAAATTGGCAGTAAAGCACCACATTTTCTACATATATGACTCTTTGCTTCATTATTTGTTGTACCACAATTCTGACAAATGATAATAGCTTTATCTCCCCTCCATGAATTTATATTACTAAAAAATTATTAAAGGTGTTAATTCTCACAAAATTTAAGCAAGAGTCTTTATTATATTTATAGGAATTTGCTGATTTTTAGTTTTTTGCTGTATAATTTATTAATAAAAATCTGATTTTATTAATATTAGCAACAAGAAATTAACGTTTTAATATATTCTCAAAACCGATATTTTGGAGTTTATTATCTAAAAATTAATCGTACTGATAAAACTAGCAATTTAGGAGCTATATATTTCTAATAGTGAGTTTAATTATTTATTCAAAATTTCTTTCAGTATATTAGCAAAAGTTTCTAAGTCTTCTTTTTGGAAAACAGGATCATCTTTAAGAAGTAATAAATAATATGGAGCTGAATCCTTCTTTAAAGTGATTTTCTTAAATATAAAATGCTTTCCAAATCTTTGAACAATCATTTTATCTTCATATCTATTTTCCATAACACTAGTAGGTTGGAACGAATCATTTAACACAAGAAAATATGGCGTTGATGCAGTCAGTAAATGCTTGGTTTCATCATTTCTATAATAAGATCCGATTATAAGCGAATTATCATCAATAACTACTACACCAGCTGAATTTACTTTCTTGGCAAACTCGAATATTGTTTTTTCAATTAATTCTGATTTTGGATATAAGCTTAAAAGGATTTCTGACATCGCTGATATGATTGATGAAAAGTTATAGATAGATGTCTCATAAAAGTATATTTCCTTATAATCAGTAACACCTTTTACTTGCTCTTTTAAATCTATTATAAGATTTTCCATTTCATTTAATGCCCCCCTTCTTAAGGCAGGGTCATATTTATGAAGAAATACGTATATTGGAGGTTCAATCTCTAATTCATTAAACTGTTCAACTACATCCTTAAAATAGCTTATAGCTTCTGGTATTCTAGGTTTATTTTGAATATCGATGACATAGATAGCAATTTCAGTACCATCAAAAAATTTGCCTGGATTCTTTAAATATGAGATCCTATAGCTAATTTGTCCACCTAAATCCCATTCTGAAATTTCTTTTCCTAAAAAATTAAAAACTCTTCTTTGGGCGCCTCTAGTTGGAGATAATACAGCAATTTTTGAGAACTCTCTTTGAAGAGAGAGAATAATGCTGGTCTTGCCTGCATCATCCAATCCTGTAAATAATAATTTTGATGGCTCCGGTTTCTGTTCCGGTTCTTCTTTTTTTAAATACAAGATTGATTGTTTTAGATTTTTCTCCAAAGTCAAATTTCACCTTTACACATATAAAAAGAAAATTATCAATATATATTCTTTTGTAAGATAAATTATGATCTTATTGTTTATTTAAATTACGCATTATATTTTATTTTGGACAAATAATTTGAAATCTTCATACTTATTTATCTCGATGGGATTCGGGTATTCTTTCTTATTTTGGATGATCTCTAATGTTCTGGGCAGTTTTGGGGTTTTTTTTATTAATGAAATAATTTCATCAGGAAATTTTGCTGGATCAGCGGTTTCAAAAGTAATAGATTTAATATCATTTTGATAAGGATTCTTGGTACGATATATCTGAAGAGCTGCCCATCCAACAGCACCATGTGGTTCAATTATTTTCTCATATTTATTATAAAATCCTACTATTGTCTCTTTTGTTAATTCATCACTTATTGAGTAGGATGTAATAATCGATCTTAATTTTTCCAAATCTGGATCTCTTTGGATATTTCCATTTTCGTCAATCTTTCCTCCATATAGATCGAATATGCGGGATAAATTGCTAGGATTTCCAACATTCATAGCAGAAGATAGGCAATTTCTTGAGGGTACAATAGGTTGATATATTCCAGTACTTAAAAATCTTGGAAACTCGTCGTTCTCATTCACAGCAGAAATAAACTTTTCAACAGGCAATCCCATTTTGTATGCTATAATCCCCCCTGTAAGATTGCCAAAATTACCTGAAGGTACTGAGTAGATAACCTTTTCATTTGGATTTTTTGCAATTCGTGAATAACTCCAAAAATAATAAATAAGTTGGGGGAGAAGTCGTCCTATGTTAATAGAATTTGCTGATGACAAGTTATAATTTTGCAAATCTTTATCTGCAAAAGCTGTTTTTATTATTTTCTGACAGTCATCAAACTTTCCATTAATTCCTATTGCTATAACATTTTTACCTAAAGTTGTCATCTGCTTTCTTTGAAGGTCACTTATTTCTTCTTTAGGATAGAGTACAATAACCTTTATTTTTGACATAGAATACATAGCTTGAGCTACTGCTCCACCAGTGTCGCCAGATGTTGCTGTTAATATAATTATCTCTTTTTCTTCAAGTGAAAGAAAATACTCCATGATTCTTGCTAAGACTCTCGCCCCAAAATCTTTGAAGCTACATGTCGGACCTTTACTTAGATGGCAAAGATAGTCATATTGTTCAATTTTCTCTAATCCAATTTCAAAATTTAAAGCGTTATTAATAATCTCTCTTAAATTTTTCTCAGGAATTTGTTGATTAATAATTTTTGTTAGAATCTCAAAAGCAATTTCTTGCAAGCTTAAGTCTTTAAAACTAAATACTTCTTGATGATCTAAAGTTGGAATCTTATTTAACATGTATAAACCTTTATCTAAGGCTTGCCCTCTTAGAACAGCAGTTTTAAAGTCGACATCTGGAGTGCTGTAATTTGTTGAGTGAAATTTTATCATAATTTATTCCACTGAATTTATTTTAATAATTCATTAATTTTGTTGATTGCTTCTAGTGGAGTACTTACCCCATATATCATGTCATTTCTTCTATTATCTAACTTTTTATTAGCAATTTTAGAAGACCAGCCTTCAACACTTGATAAGGCTACTATAGGTTTATCATATATCCATGCAAAACAAATCTCAGATAAAGTTCCCGCTTTACCACTAATGGCTAAACATACGTCACCTGTGAGAACGACAACAATATTTCGCGCTTGCGAAAAGGGACATGGAATTACAATATCTACATATTTATTAGCCAAATTTTTTTCTGTATATGGAATAATTCCAATTGTAAAACCCCCTTCTTCTTTAGCGCCTTTACATATTGCTTCCATTACACCAGAAAGTCCTCCACATGCCACAGCGTAATGGTTTTTTGCGATTAATCTCCCGATTTCTATAGTTTTATCTTCTATCTCTTTATCAATTTCGCTTGCCCCAATAACAGATATTATCGCTTTAAACTTATTTTTATAATTAAAACTCATAATATTGAATCCTCCTCTCTTTAATTAAAAATAGCCTAAGGAGAATAACCTTTTTTTCTTGTTATATCTATTAAATCATTTATAATAGCTGATGCTGCTTCAAAACCCCCAGCACCCCTCCCCATTAAAATTATTGGACCTGCATATTTAGTTTCTAATTCTACTACATTTAGATTTCCACTAATATTTAGAGGGGAATTTTTATCAATTAAACGTGGTTCAACAGATAATTCATTATTTTCTGCTATTGCTAAAGGCTTAATAACAAAACCATCTGGTTTAACTAATTCAATTGCATGAGGTGTTATTTTTGAAATACCTTCTACTTTAACATCCTTTATATTTTTTGACCATCCTAACAATTCATTTGCTAATATAACCAACTTACCAGCAGCATCATAACCATCAATATCTAAAGTAGGATCTGACTCAGCATATCCCAATTCCTGTGCTTCTTTTAAAGCTAAAGGAAAGTCAACTCCTTCTGCGGTCATTCTGCTTAAAATAAAATTCGAAGTGCCATTTAGAATCGCTTTAATACTAAGAATTTCATTCCCAATTAAATCTTCTTTGATACTTAATGAAGGAACACAACTTGCTACAGTTGCTTCATATTTTACAAAGCAATTATTCTGTTCAGCTAAATTTTTAATTTTTTTATACTCGAGATAAAATGGTCCTTTATTTGAAGAAATTACATCTATATGATTATTTAGGGCTTCAATAATATGAGACAAACCAGGTTCTCCTGTCTTCGGATTTGTGGGTGTTGTTTCTATACAAATGTCTATATCTAATTCAGATATTAAATCAATCGCTTTTACATCTCTTCTCCAATAAGGTAAATTTCTAAAATCGTCACTTACATCTAGAATTTCTTTTAAATCGATTCCTTTATCTTTAATAAGTGCTCCATCACTTTCAAATATTGAATTCACTGTAATCTTTAAATTAAATTTTTGCTTAAATAATTGCTTTTTTTCATTTAATAATTGAAGTAAACTAGACCCAACAATACCCTTTCCAATTAAACAAATTTTAACATTCATCATTTTAATTAGAATCAATTTAATTATATTCTGGTTTTAGAGAGAATTTAGTCGGCTCGGTAGCATTTGATTCATTACACATAATAAATTTATTTCACTTAACTTGTAATTAGAAATAACTTCTTTTCCTCACAAATTTTTCTAAGTTCATTAGTAAGCTCCTTTTTATCCATCTCTTCAGGGAATTCAATTCTTAGCTTGACATTACTTACTTCTTCTAATTTTGTAAATTTAGCTTGTAATTCTAACACGTTAATGTTTTTAGAAGCTAATCTTTTTATTGTATCCATCACATCTGTATCAAAAACATGTCCAGTTAAAATTATTGTGATTAATTTCTTTTCAATCCCATAACTTATGTTCTCTATTTGAATATTTTTTTCTTTTAACTCTTTCTTTATATTTTGTAAACTAACTTCCTGAATTTCCTCACTCAATTCAAAAGAGATGTTTACAGGAATCATATTTTTTAATTTTCTATCATGGAAGTGAAGTATCCCATAAATGTTTCCTCCATACTTAGATATCGGCCTGATTAATTCAATTAAACTTCCAGGAGTATCTGGTATTTTAACTTCCAAATTTATCATAATTATTTTTTCTTTTTTTCTGTAATTTTCTCTTGGTATATTTGGATTGGATCTTAAGAATTGGGATTATCGCTTTGTTAGTGGTTCTATTAATTACTTTAACTAAAAATTTTAAAATCTAATTACATCAATAGACTCTTCTTTTCCATTATTTATTCTCAGAAGATTTGGATCTTTAATAATGTTACCTATAATATTAGCATTTAACCCATATTCTTGAAATGTTTCTACTATTTCCTTGCAATTTACTTCGGGAGCAGTTAATATAAATGAAGTAGTTAAATACATTTGAATATAGGTTTCTAAATCATATCCCTTATCTATTAATTTTGGAGGAATTTTGATTTTAGTTATATTCACATCTGCTCCTACATTCGAATAATTAATCATTTGAATTAAAGTCCCAAAAATTCCGCCATTAGATATATCTTTAGATGCATTAGCTATATGTTTTTGTGCGATCATATTCATAGCTTTTCTTTTTCTTAAAACTTCTTCAGAACTTTTGAAAGTGGTGGTATCATAATATAACTTACTTGCTTTACCCGTTTTTCCATCAAAATCAACAGCTAAGATAATATTATCTCCTACTTGCGCATTGCCCGCAGAAATATAATCTTCCTTTTTAATTTCACCTATCATTGTAGAACTTAGTTCATAATACTTTCCATGAACATTAGTATGCCCTCTAATAATTGGAACCTTAAATTTCTGAGAACCTTCACATATTCCTTCAAGCAATTCTTTGCAGATATCTGGTTCTTTCACTGATATAATTATACTTGCAGCTAATGGAATACCTCCACATGCATAAATGTCATCTACACTAACTAGAATTGAGCTAAAGCCAGCTCCGAATGGGAAATTTTCTATAAAGGTAGTTTTTATTCTATCAGTAGTAACTAGTATATATTTATCATTATTTTTTATAGTAGCAGCGTCTTCACCTATATCTGTGAAAATATTTGCACTTTTAAAAGAATTTTTATCAATAAATTGAACTATCGGGCTAATTTGTTTCTTTTCTAGAATGTATTGATTTTTTTTAATGCTGTTAGCTATCTTTTTAAGTGTCATCTATGAATTTAATATAAAGTTATTAATAATTAATTTTGCTTAATTACTTTAAGAAATTTAAAATTTAAAACGAAAAAAAAATTACTTTAAAGCAATGGAAGAACTATTTAAAACTTCAATTATCAAGGGATTAATCTTCAGTAGTTACGGAGATTTAGGTCCGACCCCAATTTATGTATGGCCTAAATATTATACTGAAAAGGAATTAGAAGATGTCAAAGAAGAGAGGAAAAAACAAAACCTTCTCACCTTAACAACCAGAGATGTTACCCAAATCTCGATAAAAAATCTTAGTTTGTTTATTAGTGATAGGGCGTTTACACCAGATTTAAATATTCAAGATTTAATGTATTTTGCTATTTTACCGTATCCTGATTTCAATGTGACATCTTTAACCTATTTTCATTATATCAACACAAATTCTTCTAGTTCCCAGATTCCTACTGCTTTCTCAATATTAGTTGATGAGAATAGTAGAAGTTTTTTGTATAATAATATAAACAGAATTAAACCTATTGTTATCGAATTTTTTAAATCATTTGATAATGAATTAGCTGATAATTATCCTCCACAAGAGGATGTTGAATCGCTATTCCTTAATTTATTAAAAGAATTAACAGAGATAGAAAAAAATCCATCAACTCCAGTGAGCTCTCACAGAAAACTAAAGGTTTTAATGGCTGGATTAGACGATTCAGGCAAGACGAGTTTTCTTCTAAGCATTGATCGAAAATATAGTAAATTAATTGGATTAAAACCTACTACTGGTGCTAGTATCAAATCAATAGAGGCTTTAGGTGCAACCATCTTCACATGGGACCTCGGAGGACAATTAAAATTTAGAAAAAAATACATTAGTAAAGCCGAAATTTATTTATATGAAGCAGATCTATTGTTTTATTTTATTGATATAAGAAATAAAATTAGATTTGAAGAAAGTATTGAATATCTTATAGATTTGAAAAAAGTTTTGAAACAATTTAATCAAAATACCCCGATTATCTATATCTTATCAAAAGGAGATTCTGATATTATAAAAACTGGAGAAATTATGGAGAACATTGAAACTGTTAAAAATAGATTAGGCGAAATTTCACCAGAAGAACCGCCTGAGATGTATGTGACTAGCATTTTTCAAATATTTACCATTTTAAGAGCCTTCTCTTCAGGAATCTCAAAATTGAGCCCTAATAGAAACCTGATCAATCATAACCTCAAGAATTTCTCTTTAAAAACTAATGCGTATCTAACACTATTGTTGAGTGTAGATGGTTTAGTTTTAGCAGATTTCTATTCCCCAAAAGCGAGAAAATTAACAAAAATAACCGAATCAGAGGAAATAATTAATGTCTTTGAAGTTACAGCTCCACAATTCGCCATGTTATTCAAGATCTTCTCTAGATTTAAGGCATTAAAGCAAGAAGAAGCCATCTTTAAAGTAGCAGACTCAGTCATACTTTTCAAAAAGATTCAAGTCGCTGAAAACGATATGTTCATCTTATTTTTGATTGATAATGAAAAAAGAAAAGAAAAAATAAATGCTAAATTAGTAGACTTCCTAGATCAAACAAAAGATCTACTCTTAAGATATATCTCTTAAATTGACACGAGTTAATGAATTAAAAAATTACCTTTAAAGGAGATCTCTCTGATATATTTTTTCGCAGTATTCTTTTTCTATAATAGGAGTTAACTCCAGATATTAATGCAACTGCAGGTACAACACATTTAGCGAATTTTATAGGACCAAATAATATGAAATCACTCGGTGCATTGGCACAATATGTCATAATAGAAGCTATTGCCCCACATCTGGGAATATCTCCATATTTTTTAACGAAATTCCATCCATAAATCGCATTTGCAGGAGCAAATCCAGTAGGTAATCCTAATTCATTTTTAATCATATGGCTAGTTTCAAAATTTATTGAAATTGAAGGTAAATCTAATACAGCGGTATCAATAATTATGTTTTCAATATTTGCTTTTTCTGCCTTGGGAATTAATGTTTCTTTTAACAATTTTAGTTTTTGATGAGGGAAAATAGATCTACTTCCAAATGTCAGTAATACAGCATTTTTAATGCCAATTTCTTTTAGTTTTTCAAGGTTCTCTTCACTAGTAGCATTATCTATACTATTTAAAATAGCTCTATCGATTAATCCTACTTCCTTCAGCCCTTCCATAGCGGGAATACGGGATGAATCGTTTAATCCATCAACTAAAAAAGGATAATCTACTAAATCTGCCACATATTCACACTCTTTTAATAGTGCATCTGGATATGCTCCAACAACATCGATTATTCCTTGCATTTGAGTATCTTCTATAAGCTCAGTAAATTCATTTAATTCCTTTTCAACGAGAGGTTTATCTATCTCACCCGTTTTTTCATTTAATAAAGCTTTATGTTTGGTGTAAAAAACGGTGCCAACCATCGCAATAGGATTTTCTCCTGGTTGTCCACCAATCCTAACCTCACCAATTTGGGCTACTTTTTGCTCAGATTCAAAATTTAACATAATTCATCACAGGATTTCTTTCTTATTTATTCGATTTTGTTTAATGGTTCACTTACTAGTGTTCCCATATATATAATACTTAAAATAAATTTCGTTTAATAATTTGTAATTAAATGATCTTGAAACTCGCTTTTAACAAATCTTCTTCTCGGGAAGATGAACCTATGTACACTAAATATTCAAGTTTTTCTACAATCCAACTTCTAGACTCTACATCATAATAAGCTAAATCCTTAACATCTAACTTAATAGATACAGTTTTTATCTCATCAATTTCTAAAGAAACTTTTCCAAAACCTTTTAGGTCTTTAACTGAACGATCAATTGAAGAATTCTTATATCCTATATATAGCTGGACGATCTCTTCGCCTGCCATGTTTCCAGTATTTTTCACATCAACTGATATTTGTACTTGTCCATTCGTTTCTGTCTCATTTTTATCGAGTCTTAAATTTGAGTAAGAAAACGTGGTATAACTAAGCCCGAACCCAAATGGATATCGGGATTCAAATTCATATTTATCGATGAACCTATAACCATGATAATATCCATAAGTCGCTTTTTTAGCCTCACGATTAAAAGGGGGAAGTTGATCTTCAGATTTTGGAAAAGTGCAAGGATTTTTTGCACTAGGATTCACGTCACCGAAGATTATTTCTCCAAGAGCAGTGCCTCCTTCCATGCCACCGTACCAAAACATCAATATTGCCTTGACATTTTCTCGCCAAGATTCAGTAATGATCGCTCCGCCAGAATGCATTACCACAATCACATTTGGGTTAGCTTTAGCGACTTCTCCAATTAAAGTAATATCTTCTGGTTTGAGAGTCATGAATTTTCGATCTCCACCTATTTCGATTATCGCTTCACCTTCAGATTTATAATCAAAACCAGCAAAAATCACCACCACATCTAAGGATTTTGCCATTTCCTGTGCCTTTTTTATTTCTAAGCCATCATTGTAAATTATTTCTATTCTTTCTCCCGCTTTTCTTTTTATACCTTGAAAAGGTGTAACAACATATTCTGGATAAACTCTGCTACTTCCGTTATCCCCAGTGATTACCCTATCAGCATACTGACCAAAGACTCCGATCCTCTTAAGATTTAATCTATTCAGTGGTAAAAAATTATCTTTATTCTCTAATAATACGATACCCTTGCGCGCTGCTTCCAAAGCTAATTGAACGTGCTCCTCGCAGGCAGATAGATCTGCGGGATAATTTTTCTCATCTCCTTGAGGATGTGCGAAGCCAATTTTAGTACGAAGAATGCGTAACACAGCTTCATCAATGTAATGTAGTGGAATTTCTCCTTTTTCAACGAGTCTTTTCATTCTTTTACCTTGCATTTGCATTTCCCAGGGCATTTCAATATCCATACCCCCCAGTATCGCTTCCTTTCCGTTTCGAATACAAAAGATCCAATCTGAGATCACAAATCCCTTAAAATTCCAATCTCCTTTTAATATATCACGCAATAAATGAGTATGGTGTCCGCACGGGATTCCATTAACAAAATTATATGCTGCCATAATTGAGGCAACTCCTGCATCCACACATTTTTTAAAATGTGGTAAGAATACTTCTCGTAAAGTACGTTCATCCACTATTACATCAATTTGCATACGAGTAGTTTCTTGATTATTCACTGCATAATGCTTTGCACATGCCATTATCTTATGTTTTTGAACCCCCCTAACGAGAGCACTGCCCATTTCACCTAAAAGGTAGGTATCTTCACCATAGGATTCCTGTGCTCTTCCTCCCCTAGGATGATATAATTGATTAATGCAGACACCCCCATAAAAATTATTTTTATGAACCCGCATTTCAATTCCTATTGCATTTCCTACTCTTTCTTCTAGGTCCGTATCAAAAGATGCAGCTCTAGCTATTGCTACTGGAAAGCAGGTAGGCTTTCGGATATTCATTCTGGGCCCAACTACACCTCTAGGTCCATCAGAAAAAATGATGGGGGGTATCCCTAACCGTTTATTATCTGAGCCTTTATTTATCGCTTGATAAATTGCCATCCAATCGTCATACGTTGCTTCAAAAAGTTTCATTCCATCACTATCCGCAGGTATGAGCCTAAGAGCTTGAACTTGTGTATACATTCCCACCATTTGTTTCAACTTTTCTTCTAAAGTCATTTCTTCAAGAATTTTTTTTGCCTTCTCCTCGATTTGTTCGGTTTTCAAACCAACAAATAAGTTCCAATTATATTTTGGTTTTGAATTTTCTACCAACACATACACCTCAATTTATACTTTAATAGGCTTTTCGGGAATATATAAATTGCTCATGAAAACCACCCAATCAGTTTTAAGTTCGTATAAATATTGTCTAAAATCCATTCCTTAGAATAAATTTTCATATCTTGCAAGTAAGTAATTTAAAAATATATATATTATTATGTAATTACCAACTTTGGCTACATTTTGCTCAGATTCAAAATTTAACATAATTTATCACAGGATTTCCTTATTTATTTGATGAATAATTAACTATTACAACTTAATTACTCTATTAAAGTTAATTTAAGTTCTCTTTTTTGCGAATGGCTTGTCCTGCATAAGTGATTCAATAAAGTTAGAGATTTTATTGTCAGGAATTAGCAAATAGTCCCCTTCTACTGTGTATCCATATTCCTCAGACCATTTAACAATATCTTTTAAATAGGTTTTCTTTTCCATCCTCAGAACCTTTCTAATTAAACTTAATTCTACCTTACTTGTTTTTTTGACAATTTCCTTGACCTTTTTCTTTCTGTTTTGCTTCACTGGTTCACTTACTAGTGTTCCTACATATATAATACTTATAATGAACTCGGGAATCCATTTATGCATTAAAAGAACAATTATTGCGGCAACGAAAGAGCTTGCAGCACTTATTGAGAAATGTATGTCTTCCCATGGATAACCTAAGTGATATAACTCAATTTGAATTATCATGCGAATTATGTTCACTACATAAAAGATTACCGATGATATTACGAGAGATTTGGCTTTTCTCCATATAACATCTCTCTTTGTGCCCGAATCTTGACTATGTGGCGTGAAAATGATTAAACCAACGAAGAGGGCTATGGCCTGCACCCCGGTGCAGAAGGTCTCGAAGGAGATATTCGATTTTCCAGGAATGGTAAAATCCCAATGATATTTTCCTACTGGATTGTACTCAGCAGTGGCCCCCATATTAAAAAATAGGTTTAAAAAGAAGACCGTTTGTTTGACAACAATTTCATGGAGCCAATAATTGAATTGCATATCAAAAAAAAGAAATACTAAATAGGACAGAATAGGTGTCCCGATAGCAAAAATTATAATAGAAGGTATTGAAAAAATATATTTTCTTTCATTAAATTCTATTATTGGTTTCTTAATTTTTTTTAATTCTTTAATCTTTAACATTGATCTTCTCCTCTTTTTCATTAAGCTGGCCAATAATAAATTGAAATCTATCTACTATGATGTAATTTAAAATAATCAACAAGGGAATCATTACAAATCCGAATATATAGCTATTCCTCGTTTCCAATATTGGAATAGTGAAACCAATAATAAAAGCGAATAACAAATTTATTGTTAGAAGAATCCAAAAATATAGTTTCTTTAAAGTTATTTGTTCCATGATCTCGATAACAACTATTTTAATATAAAAAAGACAAATTAACCATTGATAAAAAACCTTTATTAGAAAGTGAAAATGTCGTTTTTATTTATTTTTATGTCTTATATTTTCTTAGTAGATTGCTCAAGAGAGCTAAAATTTACTATTTCATGATTTTTTTATTTAAAAAATTTTTAGAGATACCTCAATTTCCCCATAAATGAAGCATACAATATTATTTAAAGAAGACTCATTTTCACTTATGAAGTATTAAGCACCCAAATTAGGAATTATATCTGGTCTATTTACTCCTAATCAACTATTTAAATAGCAACCACTTTATTTTTCGAATAATGAGAAAGGTTTTTCCAATACTGCTTTAAAAGCTATCTGCAAGCTCTCGAAGTAAATCTTAATATATTTCTTTCCAAGCTTTCCTATTTTTAATATTTTTCCTTCTTCATAATCGGTAAGCAATTTTGAACCATTAGAACCACTTTCAATTTTGAAAATTGCCTTATACTGCATTTTTGCAGGATTTGGAACTAAAGATTTTTTATTTTTTCCACAGACACCTTCGAATTCGTTCGGGCTGGTTTCTGAAAGAGTCATCTCTCCATACATATTATAACCAGCAATAATTGATTTGAAAACTTGTTTTATACTATCATTCTCCCAATCAGAGGGAATATTAACTGTTAATATCATGTATATGCAGATTACAAGATCTAATTTAAATTTACTGCAAATTTTCCCTCTATAAACTTTAATTACAAATTTCCCTGTAACTACTCGTCTCTTTTTACGCAAAACATATATTGCTATTCCAATTCATACTACACTGGCTATTGACACAACAATAATTACGATCATTATGACATTATCAGAAATAGGCGGTTTCTCTTCAACAGTCATTTTTATTTAGGAAGTTAAAATCTCATTTTAAGCAGATCTTAAGCAAAATAGTATAGTTAAATAATATGCTATCTTAATAAGTATATAAGGTTTTAAGGTTATCACTAATCTTCGGAGTCCATTAATGGTTCTTGAAATGAAATCCAGAGAAGAAAAAAGCAGTCTAACATATACCATTCAAAACATCGTTGTTAAATCATGTTTAAAAATTGATAAAGATCTAGATTTAGTATTATTATCAGAAAAATTGAAAGACTCAAAATATGATAAGGATCGCTTTCCTGGACTTTTTACAAGGTTTAGTCATCCTAAAAGTGCAATTATAATTTTTAGGAATGGAAAGATGATTTTAACTGGATTAAAATCATTCTCTCACATTGATTTAATAATTGAAAGGCTGATTTTAAGACTAAATGATAT
>JAHQWI010000138.1 GCA_029856085.1 Promethearchaeia archaeon
GCAGAACATCCTGAACTGGAAATTTCTCGTAAATATCTAATCGATGGCAAATATTTAAAATCAACTTGTGAAGTTCATCATATTAATTTTGATTCCATAGATAATAGGTTAGAAAATTTATGGGTATGCGAAAGTGGATATGAACATCAATTAATTGAAAGTTCTTTACTGGCTTTTGTTGATGAATTATTACAATCTAATCTTATAGTTTTTAGGAAAGGTGTATATTCTTTAGACTTAACTTTAATTTTAGTTTAAATTTTTTTAGGTTAAAATGCCTAATTGAAAAACTTCTAATTTCTATAATACTTATTTCTTTTAATGGATCAGAACATTGAGAAATTCGATTTAGCCATCGTTGGAGCAAGTTTAGCTGGAAATTATTTATGTTATTTATTATCAAGTACAAATTTAAAAATAGCAATTATCGAAGAACATAAAGAAGTAGGCCTTCCGCTTCAATGTGCTGGTATAGTCTCTCAAAAATTAATTAAAATAATTAATTTACCTAAAGAAATTGTATTGAATCGTGTGAAAGTAGCGAAGATTGTTGCCCCTAAGGGAAAATTTATCAAATTATCCGGTGCTGAAGAACCATACATCATTGATAGAATCGCTCTTGATCGTTTATTTCATGAAATGGTAAAAAATAAGAAAAATATTCATTATTTCCTTGGAGAAAAATTCAAAACCTTTGAATACATTAAAGAAAGCGGAGAAAAATTATTAGTAATTGAAACTTCAAAAAGAGTCCTTAAAGTTAAAATGTTAATTGGGTGTGATGGTCCACTTTCCTCAGTAGCGAAATCATTAGGAATTAAAAATAAAAACTTATATGCAATGCAAATCCGAATCACTGCTAATCTTGAAGAAAATGAAGCCGCTATGTATTTTGATCCTAGATGGAGAGAATTATTTGGATGGATTGTTCCAGAGGGGAATGGTATTTTCCGAATCGGTATGGCGTGCTCTCAAAATATTGTAAAAAATTTTCAAATTTTCCTTAAACAGCTTAAAATAGATTTTAAACAAAAAAAAGATCAACAAGGTGGTCTTATCCCGTACGGTATGATGAATAAGCTTGCGTTTAATAATATATTATTATTAGGAGACTCTGCATGTCAAGTTAAAGCCACAACCGGGGGAGGCATAATAAATCTTCTAACAGCAACGAAATATGCTGCTGATTGTATTAAAAAATCTTTTAAAATTAATAATTTCTCAAGAAAAATAATAAAGAGATATTATGAAAATCCTTGTTTGTTAACAATCGGAAGACAATTAAAAATTCATTATCTAATCCGAGCAGTTTTTGAAAGATTAGGAAACAAAGACTTTTTAAAGTTATTTGAAATCATAAAAACTAGCAAAATTGAGAATTTAATTAATATTTATGGGGATATGGATTTTCCAAAAACCTTTATATTTAAATTGTTAAGAATCCCAATTGTAGTCTCCTTTTTAATGAAATTTATTATTAAAAATCCTGACATTTTTGTTATTTTATTAAGGATAGCAGCAAAATAGAAACTATTATATTTTTCTCGATTGGTTAATTAGTTAGATCTAAAATAAAATAATGCAATTCTAAAGGTGATATTTTTTTTTGGAATGTAGAGAGAGGGTCCTTGCTGCTCTTAATTTAGAAGAACCAGATCGAGTACCATGTCATACAATTTTAATTGATGCAAATAATAGCGATGAAATTCTTGGAAAACCTGCAATTGATGATTTTGATACACTCAATCAAGTGAAACAAAATAATCCTGATGGTTGGATAGAAGAAATAAGTAATTTAATTGAGGGTATTGAAACAACTGTATTTTCAAGGTGTGTAGAAGCTGCTGCGAAAATTGGGTTGGATGTCATGCAGGTCGGAATAATCCCATTTTATGCATTAGGAGAACAAGAAGATGAGACCCTACTTTTAGGGGATATTTATGGTAGAGTATGGTCAGTTTTGAATAATGAGGGTAATTTTAACCCGTATTATATATACGGTACTACTACTTCAAAAGAGAAATGGAGAGAAGTTCGAGAGAACTTAGAAGGTCCTGCACTTGATAAATATAAAAAAATTGCTAAAAAATTCTTTAGACGGATAAATAAGAGACACAAAGATAAAATCTATATAATTGTTACAAATGATTATCTAGGGACATTTGAAGCGGCCAGTCAAGGATTGGGTTGGCCTTTTTATGCAAGAATGGTAAGAAAAGATCCTAGTTTTATTAAAGAAGTACATACTGTTATTGCTCAATTTACCGCAGAATTATATAAAAGTTATATGGATGCTGGAGCAGAGGTATTCGTTGAATCAGGTGACCTTGCTTACAAAACAGGTCCAATGATGAGCCCCAAAAAGTTTACAGAATTAGTCCTTCCAGGATATAAGATAATAACGGATACAGTTCATGAACGAGGAGGAAAGATAGTTCTTCACTCTGATGGACAAATTACTCCACTATTGGATTTTATAGTAGATTGTGGTTTTGACGGGCTTCAATCTCTTGAACCTACTGCAGGAGTAGATTTAGCATTAGTAAAGAAAAAGGTAGGGGATAAACTTTGTCTCATGGGAAACATCGATATTGCTCATGTCTTGACTTATGGAACTAAAGAAGAAGTATTTGATGCAGTGAAGTTTGCAATAAAAACAGGTGGTCCCGGTGGGGGTTTTATTGTTAGTGCAGCAAATATGCATCCAGCTGTCAAAGTCCAGAATTTAAGATGGATGGTTGAGGCAACCCGTAAATTTGGGAATTACCCCTTAAATCTTTAAATGGGATTATGCCTTTCTTCAAGGAGGAATCATAGAAAAGAACGCTATTTGGTTAAAAATAAGATACCAAATTAACATAAATGCAGTAATAATTACTGTTGAAACTAAACCAAAACCTTTAACTCCTCTTGGAATGCCTAAATCTTCACTTTTTCTTTGAATAAACGCACGAATCATAGCCACAATGTATATTAGGACAATTATGATAGCAACAATCCATAAAAACAACATGAACAACGATAGAGTATAAACAGGAAAGCTATTTAACCACACCCAAAATCTAACTATTAAGTATGTTGGAATTGAGCTGTAGATGACTGCTGTGAGAAAAAATAAGATCCCCCACAATATACCTTTTAGAGAATTAGACGTCATCTATTTATTATATTAATAATAATTTAAAAGATTTGTTAGAGGGCTTATTAAGAATCTTAGATTCTGACTTAAAAATTACAGAATGTTTTTAATCATCCATCGAAGGGATTTCATGACTCTTTGATCTTCTTCTAAAATTTTGATCGGAAAATATCTAATTCTCCTACCATTTTCTTTTAATTTTTCAATTTCAAAGATATTATGAATATATTCTTTTTTATCATCTTCATCAATATTAAATTTATTACCAATTATTAAAACGGGAATTGGATCAATCCCTTTTTCCAAATATTTGTCTTCAATAGTTTGAAAGATGTTTTTTGTTTCTAGTATCGAGTTTTGATCAGATAACTTAAATATAAGAATTAAGCCTTGGGTATGAGTTATGCAATCATCAAAAGAATTAAATCCTTTACACCCAAACTCACAGTCAATTTCATCATATTTTAAAATCTCAAGGTTCTCTATGATTACTTCTAAAATTCTTACAGACAAGTCATTATTCTTTATATTTAGGAATTGAATTAATTCAATATTCTTCAGTAATGTTTTCTTACCAGCTTTAGGGGCTCCTGCTATAAAGACTTTCTTTATTTTTTTCTTAGCTTTTATAGGTGTTTCTAAACGATATTCTGGCGTTAATTTTCGGAAATATTTATTAAATATCTCTAAAAAGGCATTTTTTAGCTTTTCATCAGCATAATTTAGAACATTCCCCTCTGAAATTACACTTTTTTTTAGATGTAATAGAGCTGTAAGTTCATTCATTTTTTTTATTTCTTCAGCAAAATCTTCCAATATAGGGCCTTTGGAATCCAAATACTTAAAAACATCAACAATTTCGTCTTTAAAGATAGCTGTTTTAATCATATAAGAAATCATCATTAAATCTTTGCCACCACGAGCGAATTTGGAATCAATATAAAATAAATGATTTACTGTCTGGTACTTTCGATAGGCAAAAATAAAGGTACCTTCTTCATCATTAAATTCAAGAATTCTATCTAAATCTGGAGCCCCTACTACATTTTCTAATGGTTCGGATGAATAAAAAATGTTAGGTCCTATTACTTGGTCAAAATAGGATATAGAAAGAATTTGGTCTTGAGACATTTTGATTTTTTCAAACTTACTTAATTTAACAAATTGCTGAATTTTTATTAAAGAAGTAAGTTAGCCTTTAATTTAAAATTTATAATTTGAATTAAGTAATAAATGATTTATTACCTCAATAAGATATTAAATAAAAAAAAAAGGATTATTGAATTCAGTGGAAAAAACCAAAGATAAAACTTATTCCGCTCTGATATGGAGAAATCGTACATATTAACAACGTAAAAAATAGTGTGTTTACAAGAGCTCCAGGTATTATGTTACCAGTTTTTTCATATAGAATTGTTGATACAAAAGCATTCAGTAAAAAGATTGGTATTGCGAGTGGAAGGAAAGAGCCAAAATAGAAGAAACTACCCATAATAAGAGCTAAAATAAGAAGGTAAGTAATCATGTATAGAAATAGAAATCCAAAGACCATAAGCGATACTTTTATTTGTGCTATTGAACCTGTTTCAAATTTATTTTGAAGAATTCCATGAAATAATAAACCGAATATCATAAAGATAATGAAAATAATAACGAAATACAATGGTATCCATGGGATCTTAGTAATTGAAGGAATCATTCCTATATAATTTAAGCCCGCTGATAAATAAATTATTAAAGTTAAAAGTGTTGCCAATATTCCTCCCAGTAAGAACTGTCTAATAAGGTTGTTTCTTGAAGTCTTAAATGGTTTCTTTATTATTTCACTTAGCCTAGTATTTTTCTTTTTTCCGATTCTCCACAGTAAAACTAAAATTCCAAAAGCTTGACCGAACAATAACGCTGAAATAAATCCCGCTGTTGCTAAAAATGCAATTAGAATAATTGGTACAAATATAAGTATCCCGGGTAAACCGAGTAGTAACGAATATGCAATCGTTTTTCCGCTGAGACTTATAACAGTTTCATCTTCAGTTTCGAAAGCGAAAGATTCCTCTTCTTTTGTTTTTAGAATCAGCTGTGAAAGAGGATCGACAATTAATGCAAAAAACCCAAAACCCCCAAGGAGTTGTAGGAACAAAATTATAAGTCTGGTATGGGCATAAAAGTTTTCATCTACGGGTCTTACATCAGAAAAAGTATTCAACGCAAAATTTCTTGCTTCCCTGATAAAATCTGGATCCCAATCTCCTAACACATGGTTAGTATTGTCATCAAGATAAATCATTGAAGCATTTCCATCTTGAAAACTACCATATAACCTATTTACATCTAAATCTGCTATTGGTATACCCGTGTAATCAGATAAACCTTCCTTAAGATCTTCTGGTTTGATTATTTCATCATATCTACCCAGTATCATGAGAATATTTAATGGATCCGTTGAATTACCTTTTCTTACATCATTTGGCAATCGTGTTCCAGCACCAATAAAACATTTGAAATCAGTTGATCCATTAACGATTTCAATTCCGGGTCCACCGCCCATAGAAAAGCCAAAATAACCAAGAGAACTTGTATCAATATCTGACCTACCATTTAGATATGACACTATAGCATTTATATCATTAGTTAATAAGTCTCTATTAAGTTCCCCTGTACTCAGTCCATGTCCCCGAAAATCGAATGGAACCGCAACAAAACCCGCAGCAGCAAATTCGATTGCATAACCTTTCAACATTTCTTTATTTGACATTATTCCATGACCTAAGATTATTGCTTTTTTATTTACTCCTGTTCTTTTTGGTTCAAATACATTAAATGAAATAGTTTCTCCATCTATAGTTTTCACAGTTTTATTATATGTAGCTTTAATACTGATAGGTAAAATAAAAATCAAAACTGTACCTAATACGAAAATTGCTAGAAATAGAAAAGTTGTAGTTATTCTTTTTCTAGAAGCAAAGAATTGAATCATAATTATATATTTTTACTCGATTCAATTTAAAAAGGTTTCTAATTATTACTACTAAATTGATAGTTGAATTTAATTTTAAATTAAGTATCACTTCAAGAATTCCGGAGCGACCAAATTAATATAACAAATCTGAAAAAAAAGTAAAAAAAAAGTATACTAATTAATATTTATATGTTCTACGCATTGTTTTAACTAGAACTCCAGAAATTAAAATAAAGAATATCAATATCGCACATATGTTATATCCTGGAATTATTTTATCTCCACCTTCAGGTTCAGAAGATATTTCAACAATGACTTCAATACAATTTGAAAGAGTATCTCCAACAACATTATGCGCAACAACTATAAAAAAATAGGCTCCATCAGAATACCCCGTTAATGGAAGTGAAAGATTTGTAGTTTTATTTGCTAACGATGTTAAGCTACCATTTATACTATTAATATAACTAGAAAATTCATAAACAGAGTAATTATTTGCTTTGTCTGAAGGAGTCCATGATAATGTAAATATCCCATCTGCCTCTGGAGTTCCTGCAGTGGAATCTAAAATAAAATCATCGGGGGGATATTCTATAAATCTTAAAAGAAAAATATCATCACCACTTAATGTAGTCGAATTCTCTATTCCTGTGATATAAATATTATCTTTTGTGTCATCTATAACAATACCTCTTCCCAGATCATGATAAGAACCTCCCCAATTAATATACCATTTCAGATCCAATGTAGAATCAAATTTCAATAAAGTAACATTATAAAAGTTCGAAGACATCTGTGATTCGCCTGTTATATATATAAAATCTTCTGAATCAATATCAAGTTCCCAACCAATATCAATTTTATTAAGTCCTGCATCCCATGACGAATCTAATACTATATCTCCGTTAGAACTGTTCACCTTTAATAATAGAATATCATAGTTAGTGAGAGTTCTATTATATCCTGTTACATATACATTATTTTTTGAGTCTATTTCTATATCATATCCTTGTTGATCTTGCCATTTGTTCCAAGTTGCGTTCCATAATTGATCCCCATCACTGTTATATTTTGCAATCACTACATCTCCATCAGAAGCAGATACAGAAGCATTATTTCCTACAAGATAAATATTATCAAGTGAATCTAAAGCTAAATCACGTCCGTAATCATTATTAATAGTACCTGGTAACACAGTTTCCCATTCTAGTCCAGTGCTATTATATTTTGCTAAAAATATATCAGAATTTCCTGATATCGTTCTACTATGGGTATAACCTGTAATATAAATGTTATCTTCTGAATCTATAACCATACCATATGCGGCATCGAGACCAATTTCTCCCCAAGTCATATTCCATTGATATTCTCCCAATGAATTAAATTTTAAGATTATAGCATTATTATCTGTTGTATTATAATGCTGTCCAGCTACGAATATATTATCTGATGAATCAATTGCAATTGCAGATCCCCAATCTACCCCAAGATTACCCCAAGTTGTATTCCATCTATAATTTCCATCTCTATCAAATGACACTAATAGAACATCCATATTAAGATCGAGGGAATTACCAGTTATATATACATTTCCTAACGAATCAATTGCTAGAGCTTCCCCGGCTTCCTTTAAGGTATTATCGCCCCATATTATTTCCCAGTCTTTATATGTTGAATCTTTAAGCTTATAATTTAATTCATCCAATCTAGAAATATTATTTAGAGTTTTTGGTGAGTTAAAAAAAGAATAAATGAATCCTCCGGAAAAAAATATTATAAAAGATACAAGCAGCAACAATTTAAGCTCAATTTTTTTACTTTTCATTTAAAATTCACATTCTAATCTTTACTTATTTCTATTATATTGGTAATATGTTGTTAAAATAGATATTCTTCACATTTTATTTATATATTTAGTTGAAAATTTTTCCATATAATTCAATAATTTTAAAAGAGTGAATTTTCTTATATTTAAAAAAAATTATAAGGTGTGTTTTTATGGGAGATTTCAAAAAAATGGAACAAGCATACAAAGCTTCTTCTAAAATATTGGAAAAGAGGATGGCAAAAGACCGTCCAATGGATTTAGAGATTTTAAAAAAGGTTAAAGAATCTTCAATCATTATCGTTGCTGGGTCCTATGACAGGGTAGAAATAGTATTAGACATGATTAAAGTACCTTATGTATTGATTCAACCAGAAGAAGTCAGTCAAATTGAATTAAAACCAAATCAAATTCTCATAATAAATTGTCCTGGAAACATTTATGACGAAGCTTTACCCAAAGTTAAGGAATTCGTTAAACGAGGAGGTTTTCTTCTTACAACAGATTGGGTTCTCCAGAATATTTTGGAAAAAATATTCCCCGAGTTTGTAAAATATAACCAAAGACCAACTGGTGATGATTGTGTTGCCGTTCAAGTAGTAGATAAAACCAATAAGTTTCTAGAAGGAATATTTAAAGCTGATGAGGAACCAATTTGGTGGTTAGAATCTTCTTCATATCCAATCGAAATTCTCGATAAGGAAAAAGTTAAAGTGTTGGTACCCAGTAAAGAAATGGAACAGAAATATGGAGAAGCTCCTATAGTTATTACTTTTAATTATGGTGATGGAGGTACAGTACTTCATATGACAAGCCATTATTATCTCCAACGTGCTGAATTAAGAACTAAACGGCATAAAATGAGTGCTAAAGAGTATATCCAATCTGAAATGGCATTCACAGATGAAGAGGCTGAAGAAATGAAGACTGATCTTGACGGTTTAACTCTTGGAGAAGCTGAGTCAGCATATTCTACAACACAATTTATTAGCAATGTTATAGTAGAGCAACAAAAAAAAATCAAAAAAAGGAAAGAGAAAAAGGAAGAGAAATAAATATTCTCTCAATTTTTTTATATTCACTATTGAATTCATAAAGTAGGAAATAAAGGGCATCGATTTTGCTTTCCCAAAGCATTATAAGCAATGAGTCTACTTATTTGATAAGCTTATAAATATGAAAAATTTTAATGAGTGAATTGAAATTAGCCCTTTGCACATATTAGTAAATTATAAAGATAAAATATTTCAATTCTCTTTTATTTTCAAATTCATTAATCTTATTTTTTGATGAAACATGGAAGAAACATTGCCCCCACCACGAGAACTAACTGGAAAACGATTGTTTGGATATTCTATGGGGGATTTAGGGATGTCCTTAGTTAACATGTTCACGGGAGTTTATATTTTTCAATATTATGTATATACTATTAATCTAAACTCAATCCTTGTCTCAATTGGTGTCTCAACTCAATTAATTATAGCCGCTTTTTTTGGTATAATTTTCGGAGTAATTATTGACAACAAAAAACCAGGTAAACTAGGAAAGAGACGACCTTTTCTATTAATAGGTTTACCCATTTGGTTTGCGACAACTATCTTGATTTGGCTTCCACCTTGGAAATGTCCAGAGGGAAATCAATTATTTCTTCCCACGGCAATTTATTTTTGGGTTATGATTCTTGTCAGATCTATAGCAAGGTCACTATTGTTTAATGTGTATATATCAATGTTGCCGGAACAATCCCAAACCCCTAAAAATAGGGAATCTGTAGCTTCTGTAAGATCAGCTTTTTCGATTATAGCATCAGTTGTAGCATTAATGATGCCCTTGATTGTACAAAGCCTTCTAGATGATCCTAAAAATGCGAAATGGTGGACACCATCTGGGGAAATAGTCCTATTTGCTATACCAATTATCGGAACATGTTTCGCCATTTTTGGTCTAATTTCTGTTTTATCAATCTATTTCTCTGTAGATGAGAGTTTTCATGATGTAAGTGGCGATCATCAGAGAGAAAAAATATCCGTAATTGAGAGATTCAGCCAAATGGCAATACCTGCAAAGGACTCCAATTTTAGGTTTGTAATAATTGCTGGGTTTTTTGGTGGTCTTGCGGGTAAAACTTTAGGTCTTCTGGTTTTTCCTTTCCAGACATATGTGCTCGAGTTCGCCGATATTGGGTTTTTTATCTATGTCTTAATCTCACTGTGTGGTAAATTTGCGTGGTATTTCTTCTGGATTAAAATGCGAAAAAGAAATCATATTCTTAAATCTTATTCAACTGCAATGGTGTTAGCCATTGTTGCTTCTTTTATGGGCTCATTTTTCTTAATGAGGTTCCTTCCTTTTGGAATACAGTTAACATTATATATTATAACATGGAGTACCGTGTTGGGATCAATGTATTCGTTTCCTTTATTTTCAATTCCATTAACCGCAGCAATGGTTCATGAAGCAGCAGAAAATGCAGAGGAACCCGATATTGATGTGGCAATGTCAAAAATCTCAGGTTCATATTATGGATTAGCATCGTTTGTTAGATCAATGGGGCCTGCTGCTGCTTCACTCTTAGTTGGATTTATTCTCTCGGGACCAAATGAGACAAACCCAATAATCTTGATACTGATCTGGGTAGCTATGGGCTTTTTCTACTTAATGGCTTTGGTAGTTATTAAGAAAATAAAAATACATCATATCTCTTTTTTCAATCATAAAATTACAGAAGAAGTCTGAATTATTTAGATTTTAATACCTGCAGGGTTTTTAATAAAAGCATCAATTAAACGTATTGTGTCATAAAGGTCTTGAAGTTTTAATAATGATGTAGGAGAATGAATATATCTACATGGAACGGATACCACTGAGCTTGGTACACCTCTTCGAGATATGTGAATTTTCCCAGCATCGGTGCCGCCATAAAGTGGTTTCTTAATCTGATAAGAAATATTCTCTATTTCAGCATTTTTAATAATTCTTTTATTAACTTTAGGGTGTGAAATCATCGATCTATCAGCAACAGTTATTGCAGGGCCCTTTCCAATGTCTACTGGATTTTGTGATTCTCTTATGCCTGGTACATCAGCAGCCGTGGTATTTTCGATTGCTAAGGCTATAGTTGGATTTAAGGTATAAGCCCCAGTCACTGCACCTCTTCCACCAATTTCTTCTTGTACTGCAAAGTTAAAAAGAATAGTGTCATCATATTGCTCATTTTCTTTTAATAACTTCATGATTTGGAGAAGAACATTACAACCAGTACGATCATCAAAAGCTTTACCTCTAATCATTCCGTTTGGAAACTCTTCAAAGGGAGAATATAAGGTACCAGTTGTTCCAATAGAAATATTGTTATCTTGTACTTGTTCTTCTGATACTAATCCTATATCAATATACATATTAGAAACTTCAACCTGCTTTTTTCGTTCTTCTAATGATGTAAGATGTGGTGGTTTTGATCCTATTATCCCATGAAAAATTTTCCCTATATTAGATTTTAAAATCACAGATTGCCCTAAAAGAATTCTGGTGTCAAATCCTCCTATTAACACAAATCTTAAGAATCCTTTTTTCTCTATATGGGAGATCATAAAACCAATCTCATCAATATGGGCATCTAACAATATTCTATTATCTTTATTATTTCCATCTTTAGTAGCAAGAACATTTCCCAAAGAATCTATCCATGTCTTATCAGCCAATGCTTGAGTCTCAATTTCATTTAGAATAAAGTTGCTTACATCTTCTTCATGACCAGAAACTCCTATTAATGATGATAGCTTCAGTTGAAGCTCCTTGATGCTTTCAATATTTAATGTTTCACTTTTCATGATTAATCTTATTTGAAATAATTATTGAGAAACCAATATGATATAAAGAGAAAGGCTTATTCAATATATATATTGAGTTTTTAAGTTATTATAAAATAAAATTGAATTCGAAAAAAATTTAAAAAATTCATTATTTTCGTGTCTTTTTTAATTCTGCAATGGATTTTTCAGCTAAGATTATAGCATCGTCGTATTTAGATTTAAATTTCTTAACCTGTGCTTCAAGTTCAATTGCTCTATTATTTAATTCTAGCAATTCTTCAGTATCTTCCGTTAACGGAATCATATCTCCTTCTCCTTTCTCTGCCATCTCCTTAAGGTAATTATACTTTTCTTTCCATACTTCGATTTCAGTTTGTAATTCTTCAACAACTTCATCAGTAGCAATTAAGGGAATATTTTTTCCCTCTTTTACATCAGCTACTTTTTCTTTAAGTCTTGATACTTCATCCTCTAATTCTTGAATCCTTACTCTTAAAGAGGCTATCTCATCTAAGTAATCTGCAGCATTTTTTGGTTCCATCATTTCTTGATACATTGATTTGCCTATTTCTAATTCATCCGCAGATTTTCCACCTAGAATTCTCTCTTTTCGCTTCTGTAATTCATCTACAGTACTCCCTGAAAGGAAATCCAATGGATTAAAGCTCACACCTCCATGCCTTGTTCTCCTTGATCTTATTTTCACAAAGAGAGGAATTCCCTTCACAGCTTCTCCACAAATTATAGCTTCTCCTTTATCCAATCCAGATATATCTGATTTGTTATCATTACTTAAATCTTCCGCACTCGAAATGGTAATTCCTATATCTCTGATATCAGAAAGGTTGTGAACGACCCAAGTTCCTGCTTGAGCTCGAATCGTTGTATCTAATAACTGAGGGCGTTGAGTTCCGATTACTATATTAGCCCCGAACTTCCTCCCTTCTTGAGCAAATAATTTTACAACTTCACATGTTTCTGTTTGTTTTTTTCCAGCAAATAAATGAGCCTCATCTAAAAACAAGTAAAACGGAGGAATTTTTCTAGTTGTACTTGATTCATATAATTTCTTCAGTAACTTACCGGCAATAGTTTCTTGAACTTCTAATGCCAAACCATTCAAATTCACGATAGTACAAAGGTTAGGAGCAACAATATCTGCAGCACTCAACGAAAATAAGTACTCAATATCAATATCCCCACCTTTATTTTTCTTTAAATCAGAAAATTCAATTATCCTATCAACAAATTCGCTTTCTCCTTCTGGAAGATCCTCTCCAGCAACCTTTAAACTGCCGTATTCTCCGTGCCTATCCAAAATTACAACGGGGATCCCCTTTTTAAGAAATTCTTCGCATAAAACACCCATAGTATAGGATTTTCCTGAGCCAGATTTTCCTGTAATAAAAATTCTACCGAAGTTTTTTATTAATAAGTATACTTCATAAGGGTAACCGATGAGTTGACCTAAAGAGAGAGATTCTTCTGGTGGATTGAAGATTCCTAAAATACTTGAAATTTGTTCTTCCTTTGCCATGAAAACATCCGAACCAATTTCAAATGGTCTTTTAGGTCTCTCTCCTAATACTCCTAGTTTTGCCATTCGTCCCTTCTCATCAGTCCACATGTCGGTAATATATAGTACAAAATATGGTTTGTTCCCTTCTTCATCTTTTTCCCCATAAACAACCAAATAATTATTTCTTTCTACTAGGGCACCTTCAAATAAAACAGTAACCGTATGAGTTGTCGTTTTACCAGTAAGTCTACCTAAAGGTTTTTCTTCTTGTGTCTCTTCTTCTGACATTAATACCACATAAATTAATATAAGTTATAATGATCTTAGAAATTTTAAAAATATAAATCTAAGCGAATTTTATAAAAGTTGCTAATCTTTAATATCTTTAAAATATAATTTAGGTTTTAAATATAATACTCTTTTTTATCATATTAATTGGCTTATATGACTCTTTTGCTCTTCTTAAACCCTCTATTCCCAGATCTTGTTCTCTATTAACATAAATGGCATCTTCATAGCAACTTTTTAAAAAGAAATTATTAATTGCCTGATATGCACCCTCATATTCCGCATGAGCTTTCTCAATATGAATCACTAAAGTTCCATCATTTAACATCTCACCAAATGTATAAGCAGCACATTTATCTTCAACACAGAGTATCCCTCCACTATAACCAAGCGTGTCAAAATTATTTAAAGCTTCATATATCGCTTCTTGTTCTGCTTCTAAACTTTCATCTTCAGTACAAGCTCTCATTACACACCATTCTAATTGAAGTTCTTTGCATTTTTCCACGAGATCTCCTGTTATCAATTTAAAATCATAATTATAATTGTTAAGGAATTTTTGTAACCATCTTCGATTTTGTCTATATTTGTTTCCCGCTAAATTAAGAATTTCTTCTTTGTTATAAACGTAGTCCCAATTATTTCGATCTTCATGATGATCCATATTTAATTTATTGAATTTCTCAGTTAACTCATTTTGAGTTAATTTTTCGCAAATTTTCTCAGGAACTCTATGGATTTCTATATTACTATTATTCTCAAATAATTCAATAATGATTTCATCTGGATTTGGACCAATTGGAGGAAAGAAGTAAATGTAATCTTTAGAGTCAGTATTAATTGGTTTTCTTCTATTTTTCAAGTAATCATTAGAAAATAAGATCAAATGTTCCTTAAATTCCATAAATAAGAAATTATAATAGTTCCTCCACATAAACAGGTTTGTAAATGTAAATTCAGAATTTACTGGCGGATATTTTTGGAAATACTCATCAAACAGTTTTTTATGAGTTATTTCAATAGGTTTTCCCGTGCTAAGATCCATGGTTTATTTAATATTTAAAGAACTTTAAAAGCATTATCCTTTTAGATGAGAACCTTTAAAAATTAAAAATCAGAAAAGACACAAGAATTATTGCGTACAAATAAAATAAAAAAAAATAATATGTTAAGAATCTATAATTTCTTTACGATTAAATCTGCTAAACGATTGCTGTAGCCCCATTCGTTATCGTACCAGCTAACGACACCACAGAAAGTACCACCGATTACCTTGGTCCACAAGCTAGAGAAAATAGAACTTGCGGGATTGCCAACAATATCGGTAGTTACTATTGCATCGTCAGTATATTCTAAAATTCCTTTTAGATAACCCGATGCAGCGTCTTTCATTTTAGCGTTAAGATCTTCTACTGTTGTAGATTTCTCCAGATTTACTTTTAAATCAACAACGCTCCCGTTTGGGGTTGGAACACGCATTGCGATACCATCCATTTTACCGTTTAATTCTGGAAACACGACACCAATTGCTTTAGCTGCACCAGTGGATGTTGGAACGATATTTGCTGCACAAGCTCGACCACGAATCATTTTTATGGGATCTGCTGCTCTTGCTGTATCAACTGGTCGTTGATCGCCTGTATATGAATGAACTGTAGTCATCATTCCGTTAACAATTCCATAATTATCCATTAATACTTTTACAACTGGTCCAAGACAATTAGTTGTACAAGAAGCATTCGAAATGATTTTATGCTCGTTAGTTAATTTATCGTCATTACAACCTATTACAACGGTAAAATCAGGATTTACCGCAGGTGCACTAATCAAAACTTTCTTAGCTCCAGCCTCTAAATGCTTTGCGGCGCCTTCTCTTTTCGTAAAGAATCCAGTGGACTCGAGAGCAACGTCAATATTATTATTTGCATGCGGCAAGTTTGCTGGGTCTCGTTCTGCTGTGATTGGAATTTCCTTTCCATTTATAATTAAGGATTTTTCTCTACTCTCTATTGTACCTTTAAACTTACCAAAAACAGTGTCATATTTTAAGACATAAGCTAAGTATTTTGGTTCAAATAAGTCATTAATTGAGACGACTTCGATATCATTAGGGTACTTTTCAGACAACGCTCTAAAGAAGTTCCGTCCAATACGCCCGAAACCATTTATCGCGACTCTTTTTGCCATTTGTTTTCACTTTATTTATTTTTGATTTTAGTTCTTTTTATTAGAAATAACAATCTAAATATGTGGTAGATATTATTTTAATTTTTTAGTTTTGGATTTTTCCACATAATTAGATTAAACAAAATGAAAAACAATATAAGAATAAATATAATATTAATTGTCAAGGATTTAATTAATCAAGGTTATTTTGTTTTAGATTTAAACGCATGAAAACAAATTTTACACAAGCTAAAAGTTGGATATTATCAGCAATTAATGATATAAATAGAGTATTAAATAGCCTAAAAAGAAAGGATTTTGCAGATGTCGCTTTTAGAAGTCAGTTTGCAGTGGAAAAACTTAACAAGGCAGCCTTAAATCTCTTGGGAGTGAAGATTGAAAAGACACATACTCCTATAAAAATACTAAAATCAATTATTCTAGATGAAAAAACACTAGATAACGAAGAATCAACCAAAGAAAATCTCTTAAATATCATTAGTTATTCGGGTTTATTTGAAGATGAAGGCGTTAAAACTAGATATGGAATTTCTAAAGAAGAAGTGTTAATGATTCCCGAACAGATTTACACTTCCTTTGAAAATATTAGGCAATTTATTTTAAATCTTCAAAAAATTGTTGATCTTTATCTGATTCTTTGGAATGATACTTTCAATATCAACGAGATTGAATTTAAAGAATTAAAAGAATTGAAAAAATTAAATAAGAAGTTAAGGAAATGGATATAGATTTATCGTTTATTCAAAATGCAAATTTTTTACGAAGTATAAAGGAATATCTTGAGAAATTATTCCAATTAGATAGAAAAATTCAGGGTATTCTCTTATTTGGATCTTTAGCTAGAGGTGAAGCAATATACTCCGAAAGAGAGGTTAGTGACATCGATCTAATCGTAATTTTTTCTGATGGTGAACTCCCTAATGATCATATAGAAAGATCTAAAACAAAGAGAGAATTAATGGATTTAGCACTTATAGGTTTTGATTCAATATGGATGACAAAAACAGAATTTGAAAAATCTGTACAGATTAAAATGGATATCATTTTAAGTTGTTTAGATGAAGGTAAGATCTTATATGATCCAAATGAGTTGATAAAAAATCAAAAAAGTAAATTAATTCGAGAGCTAAAGGAAAAAGGCGTAAAAAAGCGAAAAAACTATTGGATATGGACTTTAAAAAAAATAGGAGAAGAAATTGAATGGTAATTTTAAATTGTTTTTAAATTTTTCATATCTAAGAGTTAAATATTATTGATTTTTAATCCGTCTTTAAGAAAGAAAAAAAAAGGAAAAAGTTAGATTAATTTTAAAGATTCATAGACTGCGGTGATTAATCTATTCCCTCGTGTATCTGAATGATACATATTCGCAGCAGTTTCTTGTAAAGTCTGATTTCTCATCTGATTCATTACGTATCCAATCCCAATTTTAGCATCTAGATCCATTGTTATAGCAGAACCACCAGCACCTCCCCAAAAACATGTTCGTGGATTTGGACGTGGACGCTCTTTAGTAGGTAAACCTACTCCCAAACCCCAACGTATTGGATAAGCCATAACAAGATCTCGATCATATATTTGTTCTTCAAGAATTTTTTCTAAGGTTTCTTGAGATATAAATCTTATACCATCAAGTTCCCCTTCACATGCAATTATAGAAGCTATTTTTGTAACAGATCTCGCATTCCCATGTCCATTGGCAGCAGGTATTTCCGAGGCTTGCCATTCACGATCTCCAGAACGGTTTCGTATCCCCCCAGACCCTAAAGCCAATTTAATACCTACAGGACCTAATCTCCGAGCCTCTTTAGCAACTAATTCAAAAAGTTTTTTAATTTGGTCGATATCCTCAGGTTTCCCCTCCATTTTCAAATTTTCAGAAATATAGTCTGGCTCTTCATTTATACTTGAAAATAACCAATTCATTACGCCTGCTCGATCTTTAGTAGTAATAAATTTACAATCTGGGTTATCAATTTTTCCAACCGTAAACTGAAACTTTCCTTTCGAGATTGTGACAGCAAATTGATCTTCATTTCCATAATCAAGCATTACCTTTTTTTCTAAATTCTCAATTTCTTTCTTAATTATTTCCGAATTATTAGCTATATTAAATGTACCCCCCATAAGAAGAGGTATCATACTCATAATAGGGAAACCTGGAATTAGTTTGGAAACACGTGGAACATGTTCCTCTGCTAATCCAATGTGAAAATCTATATTAAGAGGATCAGCTATTTCTTCCTTGAAAAACGTTCCAAGTGTTTTTCCAGTAACTCTCCTTACTAATTCTCCGAGCAAATATCCATGGGTAATAGCATGATAACCAGATTTAGTACCTGGTTCCCACCATGGTTTCTGAGCTGCTAAAAGGCTAGTAATTTTATCCCAATCATAATAAGCTTTTGAAGGAATTTCTTCTTCGATTCCTGCTAAACCTGAGGTATGGCTTAGAAGTTGTCTTACTAAAATATTTTCCTTTCCGTTTTGAGCAAATTCTGGCCAATATTTCGCAACTTTTTCATCCAAATCTAGGAGCCCCCGATCTACACACATCATCGTACAAAGCACAGTAGGAACTTTAGTTGTACTATAGACATTACAGATGGTGTCTTTTTCCCAAGGTTGAGTTTTTTCTTTATCTTGATACCCTCCCCAAATATCAATTACATACTTACCGTTAATCGTTACAGCAAAAGTCGCACCAATTTCCATCCCTTCTTCAAAGTTTCTGTTAAAGGCATCCTTAACAGCCTCAAATCGAGGTTCGCAAAATCCTTTTATTTCAACTTTATCAGTCATAATTCTTAATTTCACTTTAATCTATATAGTTGTAATGAATTTTAAATTGAATTATAAGTTAAAGATATTATGAGTGACCAAGAATTAATTTTATATGATGTAAAAGGACGCATTGCTACAATTACAATTAACAGACCAGATAAGGCGAATTCGTGTAATATTTCGATGCTTAAAGCGATATATGAAGGTTTAATTAACGCTGATGAAGATGACAAAGTTAAATGTATCTTAGTAAAGAGTGCCGGGCAACGGTTTTTTTCTGCTGGTTATGATCTTAAAGAAGCAACAGGTGATCCATCAAATGCTGCTAAAATACAAGATTGGGGGAGAAAGATTAATGAAACTATAGTATTGATGAAAAAACCAGTGATAACTCAAATTCAAGGGAGTGCAATTGGTTTCGGTGTATTATTGATTTTAGCATCGGATTTAAGGGTATTTGCCGATAGGGAGAAAGAAGAATTATATTTAAGACTACCAGAAATGGGGATATCGGTGTTTACCCAAACAGGAGCAACTCTCCTACCATTATTGGCTTTTGGATTAAGCTATGCCAAAAATCTGCTTTTTACTACTGATAAAGTTGGAGTTGAAGAATTAAAAAATATTAACTTCCCTACAAGAGTTTTTCCACTTGATCAGCTAGATTATGAAACACTCTCTTTTGTTAAACAGATTAGCAAATATCAAACAGAATTCTTATACTTATTAAAATCTATGCTAACAATAATGAATAAAGGTTATATTAAATCCTGTTTTGATTTAGAAGATGAATGCGGTAAGGTTTTTTATGCAACAGAGAAAAAATCTATGAAGGAACTAGATGATTTTATAAAAGGATTATATAAAAAATACTCTTAACCTTTTTTTCATAAATAGAAGGAAATATCTCTAAATTTGAGTTTATAAATTTCTTTCCAAGTATTAAATTCCTCAGAAGATAGCAAATGGATTTCAAAAGGATGACTAAGAGGTAATCCTGCTTTTTCTTCAATATCTGCAATAATTTGAGTTCTAATTAAATGTTTTTTGGGGACATTCGCAATAATTAAAATGTTGATATCACTACCACCTACATGTTTTCCCTCAAAAACACTTCCGAAGTTTCTAACATTTCTAACAAGTTCTAATACCTCTTCAACAGTTTTTAAACTTTCTGAATAATTTCAAACATATGGAAGATTTTTTATCTCCATTGAAGTTTTAGTAGACTTGATTAGTTTTTGGAATTCAGAACCAGGAATTTGTAAAGTTTCAGTATTAACGTTTGGATGACAACAGATCTCTTTCGCATTCCATATTTCTTCATCAACCATGAATATAACCTTATCATTAGTATCATTAACTAATCCAATCGGGGATACTGCCCCTGGAGTGATACCCAATATTTCTGAAAGATCCTCTGGTCCAGCAAAGCGAACTTTTGGAGCACCTATCAGTTTACGGAATTTATTTAAATCTAGACGCTTATCATAAGGTATTGTTACCAGATATAATTGTCCTGATTTCTTATTCTTGAGAAATAAATTCTTACAATGATTTCCTGGGATATGACCACAATGTATTTTCGCTTCAGGTACAGTAAAAACAGCGGGATGAGTATGTAAGATATAATGAATATTATGATCTGCTAACCATTGTTTTAAGGATTCTTTCATATTTCACTCACATAATTATGCTCATTACATTGAAAATTATTTAATAAAAATAAGAACTACTAATAAAGAATTAAGCAAAAATAAAACTAAGTGGAATTAAGATTCTTCTTCCGTTTCCTCTCTACCAAGTAGTCTAATTACGGCATCAGCGAGTTTATTTTGGCTACGGCTTAAAATTCCTTTTACTTTGCCCTCCTTTCCAAGAACTCTTAGCATGATGCCATTCCAAACAGATGAAGGATCTCCTTTTATATTTTTAAATCTATCTCGGTGGATTTCAACACTTATATTATCATATTTCTGAGCTGCTTCACTACATTTGAAACATAAGATACACTTGTCTCTATCAACTTCAATTTCTTTACCTTTTCGTTCCATAGCACTTACTGCGCATTCATCGCAAAAGGCATCCAACTTTTTAGTATCCTTCTCAGTACTAGTAATAGTTATAGAACCTTCTACAACTTTACGAACTTTTTGTCCATTCTCTAATGTACGAACTTCTTCGTCAAATTCTGGGAGAGATCCATTTTCTACTAATAAAAGTTTTTTTTCTCCATTAATAAATAGTTCCAAGGTATATCCTGGGCAAATCCAAGTACAGCTTCCACAAAAACTACATTTATCAGTATCAACTACAATCTTTTTATCTGATTCAATCCCCATTTCTTTAGGTGTACCAATAGCAGTTCGTTTATAAACTTCATCATAGATAGACACAGTAACAGGGCATACACGGTGGCAGAAGCCACATTCTAAGCATTTACTCTCGTCATACTTAAGCACCATTACGTGGTTGAGCATTTTGTATTCATAGTCTACTGTATTTTCGTCAACTTGAATCGCTTTCTTACTTGGTAATGACATGGGTTTTTTGCGAATTATTTTAAGTTTTAAATTAATTATTTATAATTCATATAAGATAATAAAAGTTACATTTAACGATTATTTTATGCTTTCTTTCCAATATATTAAATATTCATAGAAAAAATCCGAAATATTATAAAATGTCTAGATCATATATAATAATTAGGATAGAAATAAAATTTTCGGAGGATTCTGTGTTGAATAATGTTAAAGTTGGTACTCATGGTGAAGTAGTAATTAAAAAAAAATTAAGGCAAAAATATGGTATAGAGCCTGGTCAAGAAGTAGTAGAATTTGATGCAGGGGATCATATAGGCATCATTCCAACTAAGGGAGACCCTATAAAAAATTTGAGTGGAAAATATAAATGGAAAGAATCAGCAAAAGAAGCTAAGATTAAAGCTGAAAAATTAGCATTAGAAGAAATCAAAAAGAGGTATTAGCATGCCTTTAATAGAAACAGACACTTTATATGCTTTTCTTAATGCAAATGATGTTAATCACAAATTCGCAAACAATATTCTTTTACAAGTAAATAAAGGTGAACTTGAAGCAAATTTTTCTTCAGTATCGCTAATAGAATTACAATTAATCTACAAATCTAAGAACATAGAGTATGATTTTGAGTTTGATTTAGTCGAACTTCAGAGAATTAAAAATTTAATATGGGCTCCATTAGATGCAATCAGTTCGTTAACAGCTATTCATCTTAGGAAGAAGTATACACTTTCATTTTTCGATTCTTTACATGTTGGAATAGCAATTAATATAGATAAGCAAATTATTTCTCAAGATAAAGAATACGATAATATTTCTGGCTTGAAAAGAATTCCATTAAGCTCTTTTTCTTAAAAGTTTGATAGTATTATGCTATGAATCTAAGAAGCACAAAAACATAGAGCTAAAATTATGTCCGAAATGTGGGTTTAAGATTAAAGACCAAGATGATAAATATTGTTCTGAATGTGGTTTCATGTTAAAACAATGATATTACCCATAAAATATTTGGTAAAACTCATTGTATAGTTCAGCAAGTTTAGAAATTTGCTGGGGATTATTTTGCTGTAATGCATAAGAAATATATCCCGCTAATCCTTGAGGGTTGTTAATCCATCGTAAGAGGCCCTCAATTTCAGCTTTAAGAGAAGGATCTATTGACGGTTGTTGTACAAGAACACTAGATGAATTATATCTTGTTGGAGTTTCGACTACATTAGTCTCGCTAACTCCTGATAAATCAACTTTTGTTTCTATAAATTTTGATTCTGATTTCTTTTTCATCATAGCGGCAGCTCTGGCAACAGCAGGATATGCCATATGAAACCATCCCTTTGCTTTTGGTTTGATATGGGCAATGAAAAATGTATCTCCTTCTGGATTGGAGGCCCCAATTAAATGACCTTTGTTTTTTCGATTAGTTGCTATAAATCGTTCTGGTTCCATTTGTAAAATCGAATACCTAATACCATCAAGAGTTACAAATTGAGCATTTCCACTAGTCCAATTAGCGAGAACATCTTTAATATCTCTTTTCACATCCCACTTACCCCCAGAATGTAATACCTTACCAGTTCTATCTACGACTGCAACTTGTGACACATCAGGATAGTGCTTTTTTAATTTATCTACGACTGATTTGATATTTACCATGATTAGAACTTTATTTTTCAACTATTATAATTTATCAGAATGTTCTACTGTAATTTTTACCCATTTATCAATGTCTTCAAGAAGCTCAATCTTTTCTTTCGAACTCAATCCTAAATTAGGTTCTGTTCGTTCATAAATATTTGTGTATTTACTAAGATCCCACAAATAATTTTCATGGAGTACTTTTTTTTTGATGTTGTTTCTTGCTATATCAAAAGCTTTCCCAATTGTAGTTATTTCATAATTTTCTTCAACAATCTTTTTTAACATCAAAAGAATTTCTAAGGCATTATCATGTGGTATGTACGGAAGAGGTTTAATTTCTACAAAAGGGCGTTTCATGGTCCTAAGTTCAAATTCTTCCTCCCTTTTTTGAAATTTCAAGACTTCCGGTTTTTCAGGCATTTCTCTTTTATCTGGTTGATAAAGCTTGGGTTTTTCTTGGATAACACTGCTTTCCAATTGTTCTCTTGTTTGTCTTTTGAGTTCCATTGGCCAATCTTTAAAATAATTCATCCTACGTTCAGCAGAGATGAAAATTGATTCTTTCGGCATTTTTTTATCCATTCGATCATCCTCAAGATTGAAAGAAAATGGCTTGTTAGATGTCCTAAGTAGAGGGGATGAATTTTCAATTATTGAGAAGAGAAACATAGGATCATAATCAATAGAAGAATAGAGAATTTTCAATTTTATAATAGATTCTTTAATCTTTTTCAATTCGGATAAGGTGAAATTCTCATTTAAAATTTTATCTGCTCCAAAATTAATTCCAAATAGCCCAGCAGTAGAGTTTAAATACGCTGCTTTAGGCTCCATATCTCCTGAAATCATAATTTTGTTGTAGAAATCCCAATGAGTACTTAACAACATATGCCCACTTCTATTTAATTGAAAAGACTGTGGATCACGGATTGTTTCCATAAACTCTAAAAAGATATCTTTGTAAGGAATGAATAAATTTCTCATTAGAGTTCCTTGTATAAAGGTTATTTTATTTTCTGATTTGAATGACATATCTATTGGTAGCTTGAATAATTTTTCACCGACTATGACATCTCGATCATTTTCTAAAGTAATATTTTTTGAGGTTGCTAAATGATCATAAACAAAATCAGGTAAAATCAAACCTGTTAATTGTCGATTGTCTATAATATATCTTCCAGATTGTAATTCAAACTTTACATAATAGTATCCCAATCCAAATAAAAAGTAAAGTGTTCCTCTTTCTGTAGATATGGCACACTCAGTACCACCTAAAAAAATAACAAGATCTTGAGAAATTTTCGAAATATTATGATTAGCATAATTTCCTAATATGGGGAAACCTAGCAAATCACCCCAACTTGGGATTACAAAGAAAATGTTATTTTTTACTATTTTTTTTTCAAGCAGATGCATTGACATAATCTAACAAACCTAATTAATTTCAAATTGAATTCCTATCTAATTTTAAATGTTGATTTTATCATATTTAATTTTTACTTGAATTTTCTTCATTTTTGTAATATAGTAAATTAGAAATTGGTTTATTAGATGTGAATATAAATATTAATTAAGCTTGTAACAGGCATTTTTTAACGTCCTTTTTTGAGTGATATATTCTTAGAAATAATTTGACTTTGCAAATATGGGTCTTTTTGTGTAAAGAGCACTCTTTTTTACAATAGACGTAAGCTTTTGTATTTAAATCTTTATTTTAACAAAGATTTTAATCCTATAGTTTTGACAAAGTGTATAATAGAATATTTTCCTATTAAATATGTTATCAATTTTTTTTGAAATTAGAATTCTTTTCATTAAAAAAGAAGGGTTGGTTTAATCTATGTTGAGTATAATTCAAGAATATAATAATCATCTTGAGGAAATATTTGAAAATTCTCATGACTATGTTTATCTTCATGATAAAGCAAGAAATATCCTTGATGTTAATGAGATTGTAGTAAAAAATCTTGGATATTCTAAGGAAGAAATACTTTCCATGAAGGTTACAGATTTTTTATCGATTGAAGAAAGTATAGTTGAAATTCAAGGAGCAATAACGGAAACGGTTCAGACTGGAAAAGTTAAAAAACCAAAAACCTATAAGGTTAAAAAGAAAGACGGAAATCTTATTTATCTCGAAATAAATACCATTCCATTAAAAAGAAATGGAGAAATTTACGCAATTTTAGGAATTGGTCACGATGTCTCAGAATTTAAAAAGATAGAACAGAAACTAAAAGAATCAGAAGAAATGTATCGGTATTTATTTGAGCAATCTCCTTTTAGTATCCTAATATTTGATAATAAAGGAAACTTGACTGAGTCTAATGAAACCCTTATTAAAAAATTATCTGAATACGCTGAAGAAGATTTCACTGGAAAGAATTTCGTAGAGATAATTTCATATATGCAAAACACAGAACAACTCATGCGGCTTTTTGTTGAACGATTTAAGGCCTTTCGTGAAGGAAAAGTTTTAGATCCTATTGAATTTTTCTTTATTACGAAAAATGGAGAAAAGATTTGGCTACATTGGCAAAGCGCCAAAATTGAAATAGGTAATGAAAATTATATTCAAGTAATAATACAAGATATTACTGAAAGGAAAATAGCTGGAGCAAAACTTCGAGAATCAGAAGAAAAGTTTAAAGGTCTTTTTAAAGGAAGTCCAGTACCCACTTTAACTTGGCAAAAAGTTAAGGAAGACTTTCTTCTTATTGACTACAATAAAGCTTTAGAAGAATATTCTCTAGGTGATATAAGAAGATATTTGAACACTGCGGGATCTACTTTTTTCAGAAACCGTCCTGATATTTTTAATGGATTACATCGTTGCTTTAATGAAAAAATCAATATGACAAGAGAAACTAAATATTTTATTAATGTTTTAGAAGAAGAAAGGGACCTTTCACTAAAATTTGCTTATATTCCTTCTGATTTAGTGTTAATGCATGTTGATGATATAACTGAAAGAAAAAAATCAGAGAAACTTATCATTGAAGAGAATAAAAGGTTATTAGAGCTTCAAGAATTGAGAAAAGATCTTATTACAAGAGTCTCTCATGAATTGAAAACTCCTATGACATCTATATATGGTGCAAATCAAATCCTTACTCAACTCTATTTAGAAGAGATTGGAGAAAACGCCCAAAAATACATCGAAATTGGACTCCGAGGTAGCATTAGAATGAAACAATTAATTGATAATTTATTAGATGTTTCAAGGTTGGATGCTAAAAAATTGGAATTAAAACTTCAAAAAGAAAATATTGTAGAAATTATCGTTGATTGTGTAAAAGATTTGAAGTATTTGGCTACTAACCGTCAATTGAAAATGATTTTGGAACTTCCAGAGGAAATATATTTAGATATAGATAA
>JAHQWI010000139.1 GCA_029856085.1 Promethearchaeia archaeon
GATTACTGCTTCAAAAATATCAGATGTCGATAAGACATTACCATATTTCAAACAAAATCTAACCATAACTTCAGTTAGTATACGGTTCTTATCTTCATCTTTAAATACTTCTTTCCACATTGATTCTTCAGAAAATGCATTAGTGAGTACATTTACTGCGTTCTTAAGATCTTTTTTTTGTATTTTATATAAATCACTAATTAAAGACATATTTTCAGGTAGAATTTTATCAAATTATAATTTTCTCCTTTGATCTAGTTAATGGAAGGTAAAGTTTTAATTTTAAGCACAAATCCAGACAACTATGAGCATATTTCAGATTTTAGCAATTTGCGGGATGCTTAGTCCCATCATATATACTGCGATGTGGATTATTTGTGGAAGCTTAGATTCGGATTATAATCATATTCGAGACGATATAAGTTCACTGTTTGCTGTTGGTGCTCCTAACAGACGCTTAGCACAATCATTCGTGATTACAGAAAGTGTTTTATTGTTTGTATTTTTCATTGGATTACATGAAGGTATCAATGATGGGGGAGGTTCTATTGTTGGTCCAATTGTTCTTCTGATTAGTTCCATTTTGGGAATATTGGTTGCTCTATTCTTTCCTCTTGATGAAGGAGGAGAATTCACAACTCTTAGAGGAAAAATGCATATAACCCTTGTAGTCGTAATGGGATTATTAGCTATTGCTGGGATGGTTGCACTTTGGATTCGATTACAGTCCGTATCCATGTGGAGTGGTTTTGCTACATTTTCACTTATTTCAGCTATTGCTTCATTAATTGGCGTAATTATCTCGGGTATATTTGCCGCAGGTAAGTATAGGGGGATAATCGAAAGAATTATGGTCACTCCCTTTCAACTTTACTACTTTGTTCTTAGTCTGATGGTATTTCTGAATAATTAACTTTTTTAAAAACCATCACTAATACAAAAGCTAAGAGTGAAAAAGTACTAAAAAATTTCTATTCTTCTAACTTCTTTAAATTTACAGCTCTTCGGGTTCAGTTATAAAAGTGTCCTTAGGTCTTTTTTTCGCTTCTTTTAATCGTTGTTGCAATTCTTTTCTTGTATCAAAATCAACATCTTTATAAAGAAAGTCAATCTCATCCCAATCGAAGTAATCTAGGTAGCCCTCTTTAATCAAAAAAGTCATCACATTTAAATTTCCACTCTTAAATCTTTTAAAAATCTCTCTCTTAAAAACTTCTTTCGCTAATGGATCTCCTGCAATTGTTAACTTTTTTAATAGCGGGAAAGACAGATTCGCATGAAGTATCTGAGTGTCATAATCATTCTCTGCCCAAGTTTGTATGTTTGAACAATGAGCCCAAAACTCAACTTCAGAGTCGATTTGGTAATCTCGAACTTCTATTGAATCATTTAATTCGAGTGAATTGTCCAACTTTTCAGCTAATCGATCGATTGATAAAGAATCCTCATCATAAACTACAGAATTATCATTAGGATTTTGTAATAGCAGATATTTACACTGAATTATTTTAATATCATTGATATAGACATTTATCTTGTCTTTTTCCAGTCGTAATGTAATATAATCATTTATTTTAAATTCTTTCATAAGAACCGAACTTCTTCTTTTAGTCTCTTTAGCTTTCATAAAACTACGATTTGAAATTAATGATTAATATAAAAAATAAGAAAATAATAAATTTCGCTTATTACTGATGTCTTCAGGCATTAACTTAATCTTTCACCATTTTTTCAATTACGTTAGTTAAAATTAGTAAAAATTTTAAATTTCTAATCACTAGTTAGAAAGGTATAAGAATATAGATATTAATAGAAGTGTAGTCATTTTGTTTACATCCAATTCCAATTCTAATAATCAGAATTCATCTGAATTAATTAGAACGACCCCAGATTTTAATTCTATGATTCGGATTACTTTTTGGAATGGGTTGGGCTTTATATTTTTCATGTTTATAAAATCATACGTTGTAATCTATTTTTTTGGAGGTTCTGGAGTTGTCTTTGGTGTCATTATGGCATTACAACCTTTTGCAAGACTAATCTCGATGCCTTTAATTGCTTATTTAACGGATCACACATCAAAGAAACGATTAGTTTTAATCGGTTCGATGGGTCGAACATTAGCTTATTCTTTATACTGGATTTCACTCGTTATTAATAATTTATTTCTGTTTGGGGTAGGTACGTTCTGTCAAGGTTTGCTTGTAGGATTTTTTTGGCCGCCATTTTTTTCATTAATCTCCGAGAAATCCTTTAAGGGCAATAGAACCCAAGCATTAGCTACTGGTAGAGGTAAAATGATTGGTTACGGATTCCTTATGGGGGCTTTCATCAGTATTCCGATCTTTGCGGCTGTAAGTATTTTTATGCCTGACAATATTCCATTGATGTATAGTCCATTATTGATATTTGCTATAATTAATTTGATTGCAGGGCATCGTTTTTATTTAAAAGTAGATGAAAATTTGACTTTTGAGAAATATAGAGCTTCGATTCAGGATTCTAACTTAAAGCTAAAGATTATCAAGGAAAGTAGAGATTCTATCAATACAAAAGCAAATATTGAACGCGGTGAAACTATGGGAGATTATGATAAAAAACCAAATAGAATATTTTATATTAGTTTTACCGCACTAATTCTGGCGATATTGGCTACATCTATAACCGGAACAATGTATTCGCCCTTTATCTCAGCTTATTTAATCGAAAATCTTTTACCTGGCTTTTCTGAGAGAATAATTCCAATAATTGTAATGATAGTATATTTTCCAGCTCAGGTCCTTTCACAATTAGTGGCATCAAAATTAGGAAAATTATTTGACCGCATTTCTCCTTCCTTGAGTGTTATTTTTATCGGTATTTTCAAGGCCTTAATGATTTGGTTGTTGATTTGTGCTTTGTCTCCCATTGATTTTGCAATTGTTCTAATTTTCTTATACATAACACTAGAATCAAATGGATATCTTATCCAAGCAATTATGAGTCGGGTATCCATAAAACATAGAGGGAAAATCTTCGGCTTAAATATGTGGATTGATCGATTAGGAAGAGTTATCGGTCCGTTAATAGGAGGAATATTATGGGATACTTTAGACTATAATGTTCCATTTATAATCTCCATTTATATTGGCTTATGCATAATCCCGATTTTTATTTTCGCTATTCAAAAATTGAGCCCATATATGGTAGAACAGGTAGATATAGATACGATTGGAGTTATAGGATTAAAAAATAATCGCATAATAGGATTCAATCTTTAAAATCAATAGGATTAAAAAAAAAAGTAAATTTAATAATTTTATAATTTTTAATGATATTAACAAGGTTAAAATAAAGATTGTGATGAAAACTACTCAAAATCAGAATTTGAATGCTCATCCTGTTGCAATTAATGTCTTAAACTTAGTTAAAAGATTTGGAGACCTTATCGCTGTAGATGATGTTTCATTTAAAATCGCTCAAGGAGAAATTGTTGGAATTCTTGGTCCGAATGGAGCTGGTAAAACAACGATAATTCGATTATTAACAGGTGTTTTTCAATTAGAAAATAATGCTAAAATAGGAATTTTTGGAAAGGATATAACGAAAAATCCAAGCAAATATAAAAAACATTTTGGAATCGTTCCAGAAATTAGTAATGCTTTTTCAGATTATAGTGTATGGCAAAATCTCAAATTTTCAGGCAGGATATATGGAATTTCAAAAGGAAAGGTCGAAAAACGCTCGAAAATACTTTTAACTCAATTTAATTTGATTGAAAAAATGTATTCTAAAACAAAAACGCTTTCAAAAGGATTAAAGCAGCGTCTTAATTTTTGTCTAGCTTTACTCCACGAACCTCCTATTCTAATTCTTGACGAACCTACAAGTGGTTTAGATCCAATTTCTGTTAAATTAATGAGAACACAAATTCTTAAGTTGAAAAGGGAAGGGAAAACAATTTTAATTACTACTCATGACATGCAAGAAGCACAAAATATGTGCGATAGGATTTTAATTATAAATAGAGGAAAAATTATTGCTGATGAGAGCCCTAATACCCTTCGAGAACAATTTAAATCAACCTCAACAATTTTGTTTAAAATTGGTGGTGATTTATCAGCCGAACAAGAAAACGCCCTATTAAATATGTTTAATATTATTAAGGAAAAAAATGATTATTATGTATTTTCTAGCTATGATACTCTAAAAGATATATCTAAATTACATACATTCTCTAAGGAAAGGAACATAAAGATTTCCGATTTAAAAGTAAGAGAAACATCGCTAGAAGAAGTATTCATCCATTTAATAAAGGAAGATTTATTTGTAATAAAGGAGGATGAAGAAAAATGATTAAAGATAGCCTAAATAGAATTTGGATTCTATGTATGAAAAATGTATTTCTTTATATAAAAAAAGGACCCGTTTTAATTTTTGGCTTAATGTTTCCTTTCTTTATGACACTTTCTTGGGTTATTGGGAGAGACATCTCTGTAAATCAAGTGTTTATTGGAATAATAGCAATGACATCTTTTTTCACAGCAACAGCAATTAGTCCTGTTGTTTTACCAATTGAAACCCGTGAAAAATCATTAGAACGAATTTTATCCTCTCCGATATCATTAAACGAAATTTTATTAGGTATACTATTTGCTTCGACTCTGTATTCACTAATAATTACTTCAATTATAGCTGTAATATTTATCGTAATGTTTTCTATTGCATTTAACTCACTTATAGTTATACTTTTAATGTTTTTGGGAATTGGCCTTATGTCATTCTTAGGATCTTTATTAGGTCTATTAGTAGCAGCTCACCCTACAGATATGACTTCTGACGTGATGATTATCGTGAATCTAGTCAAGTTCCCTTTACTTTTCATAAGTGGAATTTTTATTCCTCTTCAAAATTCATCACCAAGTATGATATTTATTTCGTTTGTCTCACCCATAACATTTTTAACCGACTTGTTAAGATTTTGTGTAGACAGAAGCAATTTTTTTGCCTATTCCTTTGATATTATAATGTTAACCCTTTGGATTATAGTATTATTCATAGTAAGCTATGCTTTACATAAAAGAACAATGCCTAAAAGATTATCAGAAGCAGGTAAATCTAAGAAAAAAATGATGATGATGAAAAAGAATATGTAATAAGTAATGATGAGAAGAGAAATGACTTTTAATAGTTAACCATCTAATATGTAGCATTATTGACGATTAGGCACAATAGATCGTATTTATTAACTCCAATTGATAATAATTCTATAGAGAAGAATTGAGTGTAAAATCGTGTCTAAAGTACAAGAGATTATCAAACGGAAGAAGGAACGAAAAAAAAAATTAGAAACTGCTTTAGAGTCGATAAAGCGTCAATTAATCAGATTAGGAGCAAAAAGAATTATATTACTTGGATCTTTGAACAATGATGATATTGATATTTACAGCGATCTTGATTTGTTTGTTATTATGCCCTCAATTAAAACAGGAAAGGATTGGATGGATTTTATTTACGGAAATCTTGAAAGAGAAATTGCTTCTGATATCATAGTCTATAACGAAAAGGAATTTAAAAAAAATTTAGTTGACAATTCTTTTATAAATGAAATTGTAAATATGGGTACAATTATATATGAAGCGAAACCATGAAAAGGAAGCTTTAAGATGGTTTACCCAAGCATCAGATGAGTTTAATGATGCAGATGACTTAAGGAAAATGAAAAAATTTTATCTTGCTTTATTTCATTTCCAACAGGCCGGAGAAAAAGCACTAATAGCATTTTTATATCTGAAGCTAAAATCTCGGGATGTGTTTTATACTCATTCAATTGCTGATTTATCAGAAATGGCAATCGAAATTGATTCAGATTTTGAGGATATTAATCCATCAAAAAAACTTGACCAATATTATATCCCTACTCGTTATCCAAATGGACTGCCAGGAGGGATTCCCTCTCGATTTTTTGATGACCCGAAAGAAGCGGAAGATGCTATGCTCCTGGCTAAAAAAATAGTTGATCTTGTGGAAATCAAATTGAAATAGATTAATTAAAAATATTTAAATCTCTTATTAATTATGGTTAATATGGTGAAAGGAACAAAGCTAAATTGGTGATTAAAATAATTAATGAAAATAATACCCAAAAAAATGAAGAAATATTATATAGAGAATGGGTTCCAGCGGGGAGACTTGTAAAAGTTATAATGATATTTGTATGTTTACTAATTATCTCTATCGGTATTATAATTACTGCTTTCAATCCCAAAGAATTGACATTTTTAGGTATAACATTTGGTGTCGTAAGTCTATTTTTTTTTCTTATATATTGGAACTTCAGAGGACTAAAAATCACCCTAACTAAAAATCAACTTGAAGTAGATTATGGTGTTTTCAACCATAAAAAAATTGCCTTACAAAAAATATCTGGATGTGAAATAACTAAAGCGAATTTTAGAAAATACTGGGGAATAGGTATTCGACTAGGATTAGATGGCTCTTGGGCTTATACCACAGACTTCGGTGAAGCTGTAAAACTAATCTTTCAAGAGGGCAGACCATTCGTATTCTCTACAAGAAATCCACAAAAAATCTGCAATCTAATACAAGAATTATCAAATTAGAAATTATTTTTTGACTAAAATCTTATATAATGATTTTGTGATATTAACCAAATACTATAAGTCTCTTAACTTAAAATTAAAGTGTAAACCATTGTATATCCTAAAATAATGAAGAAGTGGAACGTAGCGAAAAGCCCGCCATATTTTAGTAAACGCCTGTAATCTAAATTCACCACTTTGTATTTTTTTGCCAATGACAGGGTGAAAAGATCACATGCAGAACCTTGCGGTAAAAAATTGCCTGCCATATTAACACCGCCTATGAAAGCAATGATGATTGGGTTAGGAAAGAAACCTTCACTTACGATTGCCGAAATAATCGGGAGAAGGATGATGGTAACGGGTGTACCTGCGAGAAATGCGGACAAGAGAGTAGAAATGCCTAATGTTATCAACACGGCGAGATAAATGTTATTATTTGACAAGCTTACCAAACCTGTAGAAATTAGCTCGGAAAAGCCAAATTGTGATAAAGAATTTGAAAAAATGAACAAGATCGCAAATATTATAAGGATTTTCCACGCGATTTCGTTCTTAATATCCGAGAAACTAGAATTCTTATTGTGAATAAGAAGAAGAATAGCTGCTGATATGATGGCAACAAGGGCAGGGTTAAATCCTATAAACATGAACACGAAAGTGGCTATAACAATGATAACTGTCATCAAAAAGTACTTTTTATTCTCGATCACAATTCTCGGATCGAGCATTGATAAAAAAATTTCTTTATTTTGTTCAGTTGGTTTTTCTTCTTTTTTCAATATCAACCGATCCATTAAGAAAATGGTGGATATTAACGTAAATATAAACAAAATACCCATATTGGCAAGATACTCGCCAAAACCCCACCCAAATTCCTCGCCGATTATTAAGTTTTTTAAACTCGAGACAGGCGTGAGTATTGCCCCGATGTTTATAGTAATGGTCATCCCCATCATGTAGGTTCCAGCAGGGATCTTTAGAGCACGGCATGTCCTGTAGATCAATGGAACCAAGATCAACGAGAGGGTTAAATCCTCGATAAAGGCAACCATGGTACCTGTGAACAGGCAAATCATATAGAAGAACAACCGGTTATTTCCTTTCGTGATATGAATCAATTTGATCGAGATATATTCCAAAACCCGGTCATTGGTTGCATAATAGATAATTATCTGCATGGCAAATATAAAGATTAATGTGTTGAAATTGATAAATCCTAGAATTTCTGTCTCTTCAACACCAATCGCGAGCATTGAAACTACTGCGATGGTTCCTATGATTAATGCAATGGGGAAATAATCGATCTTATTTTGAGAAAAAAAAGCCATCAAAATCGCAAACAAGACTAAGATCAACACTATTGCGGGTACATTCATTCAATTAAGAGAAATGGTTTTTACCTTAATAAATATCACTTTGCCTTGGAAATTGTACCAGTACATTAGAATATAACTTCTAATTTTTCAAAAAAATTTTCAAACTTATGATGGGCTTGATATTAAAGTTTATCCATGAAATCGAACAGATCAGCAGTCTTCGGATATTTTTTTTGAATCTTTTTTAGTTTTACTGATCGATCTTGTCCCACTCGTGATTTTTCTCTCAGATCGGCATTTTGAGTCACCCAAAAGGTTTGAATGCGTTTAATGGGATCTGGGGGCTGTTCAATGTTCCAATCAGTTGGAAGAACACTTTTATAATAGGGCGTGCTAAATCGGTGCCCAATTAACATCACAAACCCACGATCAGTAGATGTCCGGAAAATACGCCCCGCAGCCTGAATCACTTTCATCATCCCAGGATTCCGATAGGCATATTCGAAACCTTTTTTCCATTTGAATTCAAAATATTTTTGCATTAATTCTTGTTCCATTGAAAACGCGGGTAGTCCAGGACCGATAATGAAGGCTCCAATGGCCATATCCCCGATAAAATCCACACCTTCACTAAAGATTCCCCCATGCACAGCCAGTAGAAGATAATTTTTATTAGGAGTTTGCAGTTTTTTTAAATACTTTCTACGTTTGCTCTCACTCATTTTACGTTCTTGCACTATGAGCTCAATTGAGATCGAACGAGTTTCAATCTCACGCTGAACAGCTTTAAGATATGCAAATGAAGGAAAAAAAGCCAAATAATTTCCCTTTTTAACATTCACCACATTACAAATTGTTCTGGCAATTTGATCATACGATTCCTGACGGTCTTCATATTTTGTAGAAAGATTAGACATAAGTAGATAAAGACGGTTTTGTTGAGAAAAAGGAGAACTATATTGTAGTTTATGTGCTGAAGGCGGAAAACCGACCATTTTTCGGAAATAATCCCGTGGAAATAAAGTCGCCGATTGTATGATGACTGAATGAAAACCTGCAATTTGCTTTTCGAGTTTTGGTGCTGCCGATTTGCATAATATTTTGATTTTTCCTTCCTTTATATACAGTAATTCGCTATACTCAGGAGAATCACTTTCTTGTAATATTGTAGAGAACTGACGCAAATTTAATGCAAATTCTATGATTTTGTCCTTCCCTCCCGGTTGGAACCCTTGTTGGAAAGTGTAAGCTTGAATATAAGACAAAATAAGTTGATCATAGTCCTTCAACATTTTTCGGAAAAATTTCTTATCAAACTTTACTATGACTGGTTTTTTTGTTACCAAATCGGGAAATTGGTTGATGAGATCCATAATAAATTTAGTAATTTCTTGGTAGATGGCAATACCTTTCTTCTCAATAGATTTTGGCATGCGCAGCAATCGTAAATAATCGATAACATCAGTGAGGGATTGTAGAGTTATTTCTGGAGAATAATAAGTCATCGCTCGGAAGGGTAGATTATGGGCTTCATCGACAATTAATATGATATCATCATAGGGTCCGTCAAAAAACCGCTTCAGCTTGATGTACGGATGAAATACATAATTATAATCACCGACAATCACATCACAATAGAGAGCACAATCCAGAGAAATTTCAAAAGGGCAGACAGTATGGGTTCTTGCCATTTTTCGAATATATCGAGCATCAATGACTTGCTTAGTGAGCATTTCAGAAATAATCTTATCCAATGAGACTTTCCCGTAATTATCGAGGAATGGACATAATGATTTCTCACAGATAAAGGCACTATTTACGCACATCTTTTCTTTGGCGGTGAGAATAATCGAATTAAATTTCGCTTTCTTTTTAGTAAATATCCGTAAAGTCTCCCGATAGATATGTTGTTGGGTAGTTTTTGAGGTAATTACGAATACTCGCTTGTTTTTCTTTAAAGCATATTTTAACGCGGGAAATAGAGTCCCAATGGTCTTTCCTAAACCTGAGGGTGCCAAAAGCATTAATCGTTCTCGTTTCTGAAGACATTGGGTGGTTTTTTGGATGATTTCTTCTTGACTAGGACGATATTTCTCAAAGGGAAACATGACTGTTTTCGCGCGATTTCGTTGTTCAGCTTTTAATTTTCGTGCCCTTTCCCAGGAGGTTAAAATAGTTTCACATTGTTTTTGAATATAAGCCGAAAGATCTTGAGGGGGAACATCGATAATTTTGGTTTTTTCGGTATATATATCAATTAACACGAGACGACACTGAATGGGTTTCCCCAATTGGAGAAAATAGTGTCCATACAATAACAACTGCAGACGATACTCTTCGGCAGTTTGTGATTCAAGAGAAAAATCTTCAAGGTTTAAGATTGACTTAATTTCTTCAATAATCCAGGTTCCTTCCTTCTCATAGACGATATCGGCACGTCCCGAAATGATAAAATTCCACCCTTGAATCCTTGTTTGAAATTTTACCAAGACCTCGCGTTGGAAGGTTTTTTCAGTTTTCTTTCGGTTTTCTTGGAAGATTTGATGAACTTCAGTTCCTTTTGAGGCTCGAATGCGCAAAGGAATCGCCGAAGTTAAAAATTTTCTTTCCGACGAGGTAAAAATAACATCTTTTATTGAAATATGGAACTCCTTTCGCTCCTGAATGACTTTCAATTTTTTTGATCACTAGCTCTAACAAGGTTATCTCTTGTATTAAAAAACAGCCCCTCAATGATATTTTAAATTATTAAGGAGAAATTAAGATCGAGTTGTTAATAATGCTAATTAAACTAACCATACTCCTAATTAACGTAATCTTAACTAAAAAAAAGAGTAAAAAGAATTATTAAATGATTATTTTATGGTATACCTGGCCAAAAACTCTGAATTGATATATTTAATTCTATAAAGATTCCAGCATATAATGTTGAAAAGGATATTTGGAATTCCAAAGTAGCGTTAGTGGTTACGAATCCTACAATGTAAGTTGGGTCGATATTTACTGTTATATTGTTATCTGGTGTTGTTGTGAAGGAGTGAAATGTGCCTAAATCAATATTTGAAGATTCTCCAATTTTTTCATTTTCTGGGAGCGCTGATGCATTTCCAGTAGTAACTGTATAGAGGGCTAAATCAATTGAAACATCATAAATTGCATAAATTCCTTGATTGCTCACGTCAAATGAAAATGTAAGATTTATAGTATCATCAGAGAGATCAAGGGGAAGTGCTCCGGGATCATGATTATAATCATAAGAATAATTGCCAAAACCAAGGTTCATTCCACTATAAACTAATGATCCAAAGTATCCAGCTATACCTAAGCTCATTATCGTTCCAAATATTTTAAATAATGTGCTGAGTTTGAATTGTTTTCTTACTGTTACACTGTATTCTTTTTTCTTACGTAATTCTATTGCTTCAACTAAATATTGTAGTGCTCTAATTCCAGATGACCCTAATAATAGCCACGCAATTAATTGTAGCCCTAAGAGAACTTGAATCATTGGAAGGTCAATTCTATAAGTACCTAAAGAAACACCCGCTGTAAAGCCCCCAAACATATAAAACAAGTAGATTCCAGAATATATGGTGGCTCCAAAAGCTACCCATCGATTTGCGGGGGTGTCTTTTGGAAATAAATGTCTTAGCATTGAAATAACAACGCCTATAATTCCAAATATTATAATTACAGTTTTAAACGTTGTATCAAACGTCATAATATTATATGCTTCAAGAATCTCAAACAAAACTAATGGTACAACAATATAAAAGAGTGCACTGAGAGCCCCGTATAATATCATTTTTCCAATTTGTACTTTCATAAAATCATGCTCAATTTTTAATTAAATTTAACCCATTAATGACGATTCTCATTTAAAACTCTTTTTATTATTTAAAATTATCATACTTTCCTTTTACATTTCAATGCAAAATCAATATAATTGAAAAGTATTGAACACAATATTACCAATTTTAATTTTAAGTATAAGAATAGTAATATTACTTGGTTTTGAAATCTTTTATAATTCCTTCCATACGATTTTTTACATAATTGCGTATAAGTGGATGAGAGTCTGTAGAGATATAAAAATTATCAGCTAGAAGATCTTGAAATACTTTTTCAGCTACAATATTTGGAGATATACCGCTTGCTATAATATTTTGATAAGCTTTCATCACCTGCTCTAATTTCGGATTTGTTGTTTTGTCATTATCTAGTTCTTCAGGTCGATTTCGTTCACTCTCATTAATTTTTGTTTTTATAAATCCCGGACACAGTGCTAATACTTTAATTTTAGCGTTAAATGGTGCTAAATCAGATTGTAAAGATTCAGATAATGCTATAACAGCATGCTTAGTAATACTGTAAATGCTTGCTCCTGCTTGGGGTGTAATTAATCCCGCTATAGAAGCAGTATTTATAATATAACACTCAAAATCTTGTTTAAGCATTATCGGAGTAAAGACATGAATTCCATGAATTACACCCCAAAGATTCACACCTAATATCCATTGCCATTCAGATAGAGGACTTTCCCAAATTGTAGTGGATGATTCCCCAGCAAAACCAACTCCAGCATTATTGACAAGGATATGCACAACTCCAAATTTTTCGATGGTTTTTTAAGCAAGGTTCTTCACATCTTCGATTTTTGAAACATCGACAGTTAGAGCTAGAACATCAAATCCCTTCTGTTTTAATTCTTCCTCTGTTTGAGATAACGTTTCATTTTCAATGTCAGAAATAACTACTTTCATGCCTTCTTGAGCAAATTTTTAGGCAATAGCTCGTCCAATTCCACTGGCAGCACCAGTGATTACAGCGACTTTATCTTTAAATTCGTTCATTATTAAAATATCACATTTAAGAGATAATTTACTAGATACCTTCGATTTTAATAGTACAATATTTATTTACAAGAGATTTTAAATTTTTCAAAATTATTCATTAATTGAGAAAAATCTATTTAACAAGAAATGTGGCTTCTATGGATCCTACTACTGATGCTCTTGATGATATTTTAGAAAAATTGTTGGTAAGAAATCCTGATATCCAAGGTGCAGCAATTGTGTCATATGAGGGTTTACCAATAGCTTCAGCACTTTCTCTAGGAGTTGATGAGACAAGAATGGCGGCAATGAGTGCCGCGATATTAAGCATTTCCCTGTATGGCGCACAGGAACTCTCCCGAGGAGAATTAAAGCGTATTATAATAGAAGGGAGTGGGGGAATTGTTATTTTGTCCAAAGCAGGAAAAAATGCGATTTTAGTTGTAATTGCTAAAATAGGATTCAAAGGATTTTCCATGAATGGATTCATTCCTCGAGGGTTCTTTTATCCCCAGGGTCCTCCAGGTACCACAACTAGTGCTTAAAATGATTTATAAAATTAATAAATTTAATCATTACATCAGAAAATTTTAAAAAAATCCGAGTTGACATAATAATATAGTGAAAAAGCTAAACAATATTTGTATCTGGAAAGATACTGAAGAATGTAATGATTGCTCCATAAATGGCAGACTTATATGTCATTTCCGTAGAAAATACTTGTTTAGTTTTTTAGGATTTTTCTTAATTTTTGTCATTACTGCTTTTATTGGTGTTATACAAGCTGGTTTTGGTTGGTTCTTATTTGGTTGGGTTGGTTTTTGGCTGTTTTTCTTTGAATTTTGGGAAATCCGAATTCTTTGTAGCCATTGTCCTTACTATGGGGAAGATGGGAAAACTTTGCATTGTATTGCTAATTATGGGAGCCTTAAACCCAGGAAATATCACCCCGAACCAATGAAAATATCTGAAAAAATTCAATTAATGATTGGGTTTATTATTCTTATGGGATATCCATTGATTTTTTTAATACTGGGAGGTCAATTTATCTTTTTAATAATTTCAATTATTGAAATTTTCATTTTCTTTAGTTTTTTAATTATAAAGAGGTGTGGCGACTGTTTAAATTTCTCTTGCCCTTTTAATCGTGTAAAAAAAGAAGTTGTTGATTCCTTTCTTAAAAAAAATCCGGTAATGAGAAAAGCATGGGAAGAAGCAGGATATAAGATTAATGAATAAGAGAGATCGTTAAAAGCGATTTAGTTCTTTAGGAATTCTAAAATATCCTTTTGAAGCTGTTTTCTATTAGCCATAATAAGACCATGTCCATAACCTTTATAAAGAATTAATTTAGCATTTGGAATTCCTTCAGCAGTCATGCGAACATCATCTACGGTATACCCAATATCTAATTCTCCACTCATCACTAAGGTTGGAACTTTAATCTCGCTTAATCTATCTTTAAAATTCATCTCTCTGTCTCCCCGAATTTCGTTTAAGAAATCATTCGGATATTCAATCTTTCCCATTATCTTTTTAGCAACTAATCGAGTGAAAAATTTCGCAATACCTCTCATAAATTTAGAGTTAAAAATTAAGTCTAATATAGCAGTAAAAGCTTTTCCATATTTTTGTTCCATGAAATGCTCTTCTGATTTCCTTTCAATTTCTATCCCTTTTTCACTCAATCGATAAGCCGCAGATATAATTACTAATTTTAAAATAACGTCGGGATGGTCAGCAGCTAAATATTGAGCGATTTGACCACCTGTGGATACCCCCATTACATCAACAGGTCCTTTAAATTCCCTTCGTATCAATTTTGCATAGTCATCTGCCATTTTGTCAAATAAATAATTGTCTGGTAAATTTTGTTTACGTCCTATTGAGTACACAGTATACTCCTCTGTAAATGGGCTAGATGCTTTTATAAATTGTTTTAATGCAAAACTTGAAGGCGGCTCATGTTTGAAGGATAAAGCTTCAATATTGACGAGAATGTTTGGTTTATTACCCAATCTAGCATAAGGAAGCCCATCTTCAAAGAAACCGGTTTCTACATTGTATTTTTTCTTAATCTTTTTATCTTTATCACTCATACCATTATCAACAAAATATATTCCATTTTAACACCAAAAAAAATCATTAACCTTTAAATCAAATATAAATCAATAACATAAATCATACCTTTTATACCCTTTTGTAAAAAAGAAAACTTTGGGCATAAAAACTATTTACTAATCCTTCTAACAAATTAACTTTAGATTAAATTTAAAAAGATAATAAATGATATTAGATTTGACAATAAAATGAATAATAAAATGGAATTAACCTTCAAAGTTATAATTGTTGGACCGAGTGCGGTAGGTAAAACAAGTTTATTAAACAGGTTTGTGCATAATCAATTTGCTCTGAAATATAAATTGACCATTGGTGTTGATTTTTTAACGAAAACTGTTGAATATCAACCCTCAAAATCTGTTAAACTCCATATATGGGATATTGGTGGTCAGGAAAGATTTAAATTTCTACATCGCAGCTTTTATGAGGGGGCATCGGGCGCATTGATTGCATTTGATCTTTCAAGACAACATACATTTTCAAGCATGAAAAATTGGCTTTCAGAAATGCGCAGTATTATGACAAATGAAATACCTAAAGTAATAATAGGAAATAAAACCGATTTAATACCTGAAATTGGCCAGATTATAGATAGGAGTGCAGTAGAACAATATGCAAAAAATGAAGACTGTTTTTATGTTGAGACCTCAGCTAAGACTGGTGAAAATGTGGAAAAAGCTTTTCTTGAACTTACGCAGCGCATAGTAAAGAAAGTAGGATAAATTATATTTGAGTTAGAAATACCTGAATTACTTTATTATTTATATAATATAATCTTATATTTACACTAAGCATTTAGAAGATGAGTATTTATGGTCTATGATTTGATAATTGTTGGAGGTGGTCCAGGTGGGAGTACTGCCGCAAAAATTGCTGCTGAACGTGGCTTAAATGTTTTACTACTTGAAGCCGACCATGAAGGGCGCTATAAGTGTTGTGCGGGCGGTATTCCTGTTACTAATGAGGAGTTCACACCAATTCCTAAAGGTGTTGGTGAACGTGAAATTACTGGCGGAGTTATAGTGACCCCTAAAAATGGACCAATGGAATTTAATACGACTGAAGAAAAAGATAAGGGTTACTGCATGTTTCGCACTGATTTTGATAAGTACCTTGTAAATATTGCCTGTGACGCCGGTACTCAGGTTATTTATGGATTTCGAGCCAAAGGAATTGAGATTAATAATGGAGGAGTACTCGTAAAAGGACCACAACAGTATCGAAGTAAATGTGTAATTCTGGCAACTGGTCTTGGAGGTGCGCATCTCCAGAGGCATCTTGGAATGGAGGTTCCACCCATGATAACTGGAATTCAAGCTGAGTTTGCAATGCCTGAATCTGCCATTACAGAACAATTCGGCAACCGAGTTTGGGAATTCTTCGATCGCTCCATAAGTGAACATGGTATCGCCTGGGCATTTCCTAAGCAGGATGCAGTGAGTGTTGGTATATTAGGTAGAAATATAAAGATAAGTAATCTTGAATCATTCCTCCGTTATCCGTTTATAAAGGATAAGCTTACGGGAAGAGAAATAAAAGTGTTTGGAGGTCGTAAGATATGGGCAGCACCTATTCCCGATAAGTTAATTACGAAGCCCTATCGTGATCGTGTTATGATTATCGGAGATGCGTGTGGAACAGCAGACCCCATTTTATATGAAGGAATCTACCAAGCCAGATTATCTGGTAAATTTGCGGCTGAAACATTCAATAAAGCGTATGATGATGAAGATTTTGGTGAAACAAGTCTTGCGCGATATCATACCCTCCTACTAAAGCAGCTTTACGAAGATGACTTGAGATATTCTTACAAAATCCATATCCTTTTATATCACAGTGGACTCTTAGAGAAAATTATCGATGCTGCCTATTCGATGGCACAGGAAGATCCTGAGATGATGCAATCAATCATCGCGCTGTTTACAAGAAGCCAAACTAGGAAAAAGATTTGGAAGGTGATGTTGTCCCATAAGCGGAAGCTTATTAAGCATTTAGGAATTTCAAGTAGCTTACGTTTAATTCCAACATTATTGCGCTCTTCACGTATTTAAATAATTAGATTAATTTCCTTTACATTCTGCCACTATAATTTAAACTTAGAGTGTGAGAAATAAAGTAATCTTAATTTAGTCAGATTATTTTTGCTTATTTTGTTGATCGGGGCTTATACATGGATGATCCCGAATATTAATTGAATATGGGTTAGAATTTTTATCTGAATCTGACCTTTCAGTTAACTTCTTTAATTCCTCCATTAAATCATACATCCAATTTGCTAATTTAATATTTGTAGGGGAATCATAAAATGGTAAATGAGGTTTTATATCTATTACTGGCGTATTATCTATAGCGTCTAATCCCTCGACTAACAGCGTGTTTCCTTTTTTTTCTATTAATTTAACTGTCGTTTTACAAATTGGATTAGGCCTTACCGGAGATCTTGTAGCAAATATTCCTTTCATTGGAATTTTCTTCAGTCCTGCAGGATGAACTTTTTTAATTTGACGTGCTTTATCTGGAACTTTATGTGTCCAAAAAATAATAATAATATGAGAGAAATCTTCAATTCCATCCAAGCAATCGATATAATCTTCATTTATTATAATCATAGATTTTATCAAATCGCTCCCTTGATTTAATGCTACGTCAAGATCTAATTTTAAATCCTCATCCGAGTATTTTAGGACTTCTCTATTCGCTTTACTCTTTACAATTCCAATTGGTGATATACTAAAAACGGTCATATTAAGAAATTTGAATGCAATTACTTGTAATGAATTCTTCATACTTTATTATATTTTAGTATTACTTAAGATTTAGATCACCTTAATTCAAAGTAAAATTACAGGAAAAGATGAAAGTATATAATAAATAGATTTTCGAGAAAAAGCTTTAGAATTAAATTAAATTAAAGTACTTAACAGCTAAGATTCAAGTAAAGTTAAGATTATATCTTTATTAAGATGAGGATACTCTTCTAAATGAAAAATGAAAAAAACTAAAGTTAAAGAAGGAGAGAAATTAATTACTTATAATATAATCATATAATTTCACTAAGCATTTAGAAGATGAGTATTCATGGTCTATGATTTGATAATTGTTGGAGGCGGTCCAGGTGGGAGTACTGCTGCAAAGATTGCAGCTGAACGTGGTTTAAATGTTTTACTACTTGAAGCTGGCCAGGAAGGGCGGTATAAGTGTTGTGCGGGCGGTATTCCTGTTACTAATGAGGAGTTCACACCAATTCCTAAAGGTGTTGGTGAACGTGAAATTATTGGCGGTGTTATAGTCACCCCCAAAAATGGATCAGTGGACTTTAATACAACAGAAGAAAAAGATAAGGGTTACTGCATGTTTCGTACAGATTTTGATAAGTTTCTTGTAAATATTGCCCGTGATGCCGGTACTCAGGTTATATACGGGTTTCGAGCCAAAGGAATTGAGATTAACAATGAAGGGGTACTCGTAAAAGGACCCCAACAGTATCGAAGTAAATGTGTAATTTTGGCAACCGGTCTTGGGGGAGCACATCTCCAGAGAGGTCTTGGAATGGAAATTCCACCCATAATAAGGGGAATACAAGCAGAGTTTGCGATGCCTGAATCTGTCATTACAGAACAATTCGGCAACCGAATTTGGGAATTATTCGATCGCTCCATAAGTGAACATGGTGTCGCTTGGGCATTTCCTAAGCGGGAAGCTGTGAGTATTGGTATATTAGGCAGAAACATAAAAATAAGTAATTTTAAATCATTCCTCCGTTATCCGGTTATAAAGGATAAGCTTACTGGAAGAGAAATGAAAGTGTTTGGAGGTCGTAAGATATGGGCAGCGCCCATTCCCGATAAGCTAATCGCGAAGCCCTATCGTGATCGTGTTATGATTATCGGAGATGCGTGTGGAACAGCAGACCCCATTTTATATGAAGGGATCTACCAAGCCCGGTTATCTGGTAAACTTGCGGCTGAAACATTCTGTAAAGCGTATGAAGAAGAAGATTTTGGTGAAACAAGTCTTGCGCGATATCATAATCTCCTATTAAAGCAGCTTTATGAAGAAGACTTGAGATACTCTTATAAAATCCATACCCTTTTATATCACAGTGGACTCCTAGAAAATATTATCGATGCTACTTATGCCATGGCACAGGAAGATCCTGAGATGATGCAAGCGATGATCGCTATGTTTACAAGAAGTCAAACTAGGAAGCAAATATGGAAGACGATGTTTTCCCATAAGCGGAAGCTCATTAAACATTTAGGAATTTCAAGTAGCCTACGTTTAATTCCAGCATTATTTCGCGCTTCACGTATTTAAATAATTAGATTAATTTCCTTTATATACATTTCAATCTATAGGGAACAAATCTAAATTAGGTTTGATTTTTTAATTTTAGTTAATTGGAATTATGTCTATGGGAATATCTAGATCTCCATAAACGAATTAGCGAATTAATATAATTTATAAATTATAATTACTATAATAATTATAATAATTATAGAGAAATTAATTATGACTACAACAATTCAAATTTCTGAAGAAACAAAGAAGAAATTATTTATGATTATGAATCAGCTTGAAAAGGAAGGGGGACGAAGAGTAACTTATGATGAGGCTATTAAGTTCCTATTTAAAGAAGAGAAAATAGAATTTCAAAGAGAAAAATTCTTAGATAATATTAGAAAATATCAAGGGGTTCTTAAACCTAATGAAGGAAAGGATCTACTGAAAGAGTTAAGGGTAAAAGACCATGAGCGTGAACAAAGATTTACATGAAGCATCAATTGTTATTGATACTGGAGTTTTAGTTGAATTTCTTGAGGATTCAGAATTAGGTAAAATATTTTCTAAACATTTCTTAGAAAATGCAAAATTCGAAAGATATTATATTAGTCCAATAACTGACACTGAGCTTAAATACATATTCTGTAGGAGAATTGGATATCATGAAGCAAAAAAGATTGTATCTGATTTTTTAATAGATTTCATCATTTGTTCTGAAAGTAACTTAAGAGATGATGCCTTTCGATTAAAATGCAATTTTCCAATTTCTCTTGCTGATTCTTATTCATTAGCGGTTGCACTAATTCTCAATATTCCATTATGCATGAAAAAGGAAGAAGAAATTCAAAATAACATAGGAAAATTATCATCCAAAGTAAAAATAATTTTCATTGATGATTATATGTAAGTTTAGAGGATTAAAGTTTTAGATCTCATCGATGTCTACTTTTGTAAGGTTTTCATTTACTCTGGTATGAATCCGAAAATGAGTTTTTTACTTGGAATCCCATTATTTATAAAAAATATTAATTCCTTCCACCTTAGAAGTTCTTCCTCCAGAATTAGATATAAATTTTATCCAAAAGAGTGACACAATGATAGGGATAAATTTTCCAAATAATAGCATATATAAGAGCTTTATTTCGATTGACGTGGTTGGTACAAAAAGCCATAATGAATCAAGAGCATTACTTAAATAATGTAAGATTATACTAGGTATGAGAGAATTTGTTTTTATAACTAAATATCCCCAAAATAGGCCCATACCAATCGCCCATATAACTTGAGCAGTTGTAAAAATAAGATGTTCATAATTAAACTCGTCAAGCAAATTTGCATAATGGACAACCCCAAAAAATACAGCAGAAATCCATACGGATTTTTTCTCAGAATATTGTGCCAATAATACAGTTAATATGATCCCTCGAAACATTATTTCCTCAAATAATCCCGCGTTAATGTTTAACACCCAAAACGATTGAGGAGGCAATACTCGAGAAGTATCGAAATTGTATTGACCATAGATTAACGATCCAATAAGTTGAAAGATTACAAAAATACAATAACAGCTCACTGTATAAAATAGGATCCTCGAAAACGGTCGATAATTTGTTAAATGAATTCCTTCTAAATAATCTCCAAAAGTATCGTATTTTTTTGGGAGTTTATACACAAATGGTACAATTAAAAAAACTAAAGAGCACCAAAACATGAAATTAACAATGATTTGAATGATCTGGTCGGTAATTTGATCGACAGACGAAATTGATAAAGAAAGAGCGGCTGCAGCAATCATTATCGCTAAATTTGTAGCTATTAAAATAATTATTGATTTAATAGGTTTATCCGCTAACATTTTTCAACAATTCTATTTTTAAATATAACGTGTGTCTGAAAGAATATAAGACATTAGGAGTCCATTTTTAAACCTTAAATTAAAGAATTTCCGTGTATATGGAAAGAAGGTTATATAAAGAATATTAATAGTGATGGCAAAAGTAGGAAATATTATAAATAAAATAAATAAAAGAAAAAAGGAGGATTAATAATTTAGTTGTAGATAATTCATAGCTGCTTTTTTAACTTTTGTCTCTTTCAAAGACTAAGTAAAATGAAGCAACTAATTTTAATTCCCATCCCTCGACTGCCTGGTCATTTATGATCTTTTCGAATTCCTTCGCATGTTTTGGGCTCGTGTAGACATTACCTACCGTTTCTACCTTATATTCTTTCAATTTTATTATCACCTTACATTTATGACGTTATTTAATCTAAATTTGGGCTTCTTAGTATTTAATTGTTCGATAATTTTCTTGACAAATAACGAGTTTTAGTTGATTTTTTATAAAAACAAAAACGTTATAAACTCATATTTAATCTAGATCTCGAATAATAAAGAAGGTGTTAAAAAATGTTTAAGAAATTTATGGATAATTTATCAAATGCTTTAGGAAATACAAGCAATAAAATAAGTGAGTTAATTAAAGGAAGTAATCAATATATTAATGCAGAAGAAAACTTCACAAAAGAAATTACAAAGACTGTTGCTGCATTAAAAAGTTATGCTGAAACGGAGACTCCTTCCTTAGGGCAGGCAATAAGTTCATTAGCTTCTACATTTGAAATTATTGAAAAAGAAAATACGGAAAAAGTCAAAAGACTCCGGGAAGAATATATTGCTCCGCTAAATGATCTTGTAATTAGCCTACAAAAACTCCAAACTGAACAGAATGAAGCTCGAAAGGCTACTAAAGAATTAGAAAAAGCTGAAAAGCATTTGAGTAAAGTCCAAAGCAAACCAAAAGAAAAATTAAAACCAAATGAAATACAAACAGCGGAAACGGAATTAAAATCTGCGAAAGAAAAATCTGCTAAAGAAGAAAGCGATGTAAGAGTGGCAACCGAGGAATTTAATAAAGCAAAATTAGAAACTATGCAAACTATTCTTAAAAAGATGGTAGATATTGAAACAGTTTTTCATAAAAAGATTCTTGATTCCGTAGCAACAGTAAAAGTAAAAGCTGAAGCTATTAAAGTTGACGAAGAATCAAAAATTTAAACCTAATTTTCTTATTTTTATTTTTTTTAACTATATTAAATGAACTTAAAAGACACGAAAAATATGGCAATTCTACTTAAAAAGAGATGACTCCTTTAGATATATTAACTTAAAACATCAGAAATTCTAGAAATTACGATCTTTTTATTTTCTATCTAAATTTTTTAATTGTGATTAATTGGATTAATCTATGTCAAAAGGTAAGATCCAACAAATACTTCCAGAAAAATTTGAACTTCTAAAAGGAGTTTCCATAGCAAACACCATTCATAGAAATCTATTTTAATTAATTTGAAAATGAACCAGTAAATTAGGAATTCTAAAAATTGTTTTCTAGTGAAAAGTGAATAAATCTAAATATAAAAAACTATTCGAGACCCACAGAGTTGTATTGGAACAAAACAATATCCTTTCATGTCTATAGGTCCAATTTCACCATTATCTTTTTCAGGTACTCCTTTATTTTTTAATGCTTTAAATTATCCTGATGGATTTATGGAGATAAATTTTAAAACAAGAGATTAAAATTAACTTAACCATACAACAGTTGTTTTGCTATTTCCAGAAATGTAAAGTTTTAATTTAACACAAATCATATATTTAATTTAATCATAAAGGTGAAATTAATGGGTAAAAATAAAAGTCCAAACGATAATAGATCAAATTCAAAAAATCCAAATAATCCTGCTAATAAATCAGCAAAAGATAATAGAGCAGATCAATTAAATCCTAATAATCCGAAATCTCAAGGTAAATCAAGAAAAAAATAACCATTAATCATTAAAACTAAATAACTCTCAAAGGTCGAAAAATCCATGTCATATTGTGAGACTTGTAAGAAAAAATATAAAGTTGGTTATGCTACATCTCAAAAACACCTAGATAGTAATGTTCATAAAAATAATCTGAAAAAATCAGTAAAAAGAATAAGATCAGAAAAAGGAATAAGTGTTGACCCCATTCATGAATTAATTTTATTTAATATTCTTCAAAACCAAGATGGTGTAAAATATTCTGGAATCCTAAAGTTTTTCTCATCGTTTGGAATAAAAGGAGAAGTAGCCTTAAGAACACTTATTAAAAAGCTGAAAGATGAAGATATCGTATATAAGGGCAATATCGGTTCAGATTATGAAGAAATTTTAAAAAAAATAATTCAAATTCCAAAAATGGATTATCCGTTAACACTTTCAATTAAAGAAGCTTATGAAAAATTTCTCTTTCTAGGATTTAAATTTCCTATAGAACTTATGGATCATTTCAACAAATTGGCAAACAAATATCCTGGATTCATAAGTTTGAGTTCTTCAAAGATAGGTGAACCCTCAGATCTAATAACATTTAAGGAAATATTTATAGATCGAATAAGATTTCATAAAAATAATAATTGGGGTATGAAATGAACTTATATAGAGAATTTAATGATATTGTTAATAATTATTCTTTTTTTGAAGATAATATTAAAAAGATTTTAAGAATTTTCGAAGGAACTGGAGAAGATCAAATAATAAACTCTGATATTGTCCCAACAAATTTCCGTATTAAAGATTTTATTGTAATTTCAGATCAAATAGACCGTGGATTGAATATAATTCACAAGGGATTAAGGGAAATCCAAGAAGAAAATTCAAAAAACTCAGGTTATTTATTTTATTTCTCTCAATATGGTGGAAGTAAAACACAATTTTTAAACCTAATTGCTGATGAGATTGGGGCAAAACTACCTAACTGTATTATTGTTTTATTCGAAGATATTCACCACATAAATCCAATACTAATCTTCGAAAATATTTTTTCACAGATTTTTCAGATTTTAGCAAAAATGCCTCAATTTCATGAGGATCATGAAAAATATCGAAATTTTTCCAGAGATTTGCGGCAAAGAATTGCAGAAGTACAAATTGCGATTAGGCAATCGAGTAATTTAAAGGAAGCAGAGTTGATTTTAGAGAATCTTAGAAAAATAAAAAATCCAAATATGATTAAACAAATAAATAATCTTGATGATCTGCTACATACTACTATTTTAGTTGATCCACTACTAATTTTCAATAAAATTATTAACTTAATGCAATTCTGTTCCCAAAATGGGATTTTATTTCTGTTTCTTTTTGATGAGGTTGATTTATGGCTTGAGGAGAGAGGAGATGATTTAAGTTTTAGTAAAGATTTTAATCGAGTTTCTAAAATTATGAAATATATGTTTGAAATTCCTGATAATCATATTAAGAATTTCATAGTATTTGCTTGTACGGATCGGGTTAATCGACTTTTTATGACATTACAGCATAAATTTGAAAATATTTCTCCTGTAGCTAGTCGTTTAAACCGGATCTATAACTCAGCTGATAAGGTTCTAGATCCTGGAAATTATGGTTTAAAAATAGATAAAGCTTTAGTTAACCTCGCTGCTTTTTACCATTTAGCTAATGATCGGATTAAGATCGAGAATAAAATACTCGAACAATCATTATCAATCTTAGAGCATAAATATAAATCATTCTCTCGCCGAATGGCCAATTCAAAAATCATTCAGATGTTAAATAATTACAAGCAATTATCTCAACCTTTAGACATCGGGCTTAGAGAGTGGAAAAGTAATGCTCAATATTATGGGAATTTAATTCAGAAAAATTTACCAAGCGTCTTAAATCGTCTTACAATAAAATTTGTACGAAAAGATATTCCAGTTGATCCAGGTGAGGGTTTAACCAGGGATAAAATAGATGGATATTTTGTTAATTATTCCATAGAAAGTAAAGAAATTAGAACGCATACAGAAATTAAATTAACCGCAGATTTTAAGGGAGATAAAGCTTATCAAGCATTACAATTTTTACAATTACACCCCGATGAATCAATTATTATGATTTTGTTTTGTCCTTCCACGTTAGAAAAAATAAAAAAGAAAATTTATGAGTATGCAGAAAATAATGCTTACAATAACGAGATTTATAGCAGACTCCACATCATACACATTCAAAATCCTCTAGCTTTTGCTCCAATAATTGGCATTACTAAAGTAAGTGCAGATTCTGATAAATTATTGGAATTTCTAGAAAGCTTTGCGAATTGGCTAGAATTTTTTAGTGACTTTTCATCTCAGTATCAAGAAATCAAACAAAAAATTGGAATTGATTTCGTTCCACCAGAGCCTCCTCCAAGGCCAGAAAGATTGCCAGGGGAAGAATCTCCCGAACCGGAAATCAAATTAACTACAGAACAACAAACATGTTTAAATTTGCTTTCACAATTATATCATAAACATAAATTTACGGAAACTGGAAGAATGTATAAATCTACAATTCGAAAATTCATTGAAGATAATTCCTTAGGAATTACAAACATAGAAAAGTACTATGAATTAATGAAGCATTCAAATATTGTTGATAAAATTACAG
>JAHQWI010000140.1 GCA_029856085.1 Promethearchaeia archaeon
GTATTATGGAAAAAGTAGAGGAATTGAGAATTTAAACTTAGAAATTTATAAAGGAGAAATCTTTGGATTACTTGGGCCTAATGGTGCTGGGAAGACTACAACTATTCGAGTATTCTTAGATCTTATCCGAAAAACATCTGGGGAAGCGAAAATTTTTAATCTGGATGTTCATCTCGACTCAGTAGCAATACGTCAACGTGTTGCTTATCTACCTGGGGAGTTAGGATTGTTTCAAGAAAAATCTGCTCGACGTAATATAGAGTATCTCCTTGGATTATATCAAAATCACATTCCAGATCATCGTGTAGAAGAATTAGCAGAGATTTTTGGTTTAGAACTTGATAGGAAGGTTAAAGAGCTTAGTAAAGGTAATAAACAGAAAATTGGAATAGTACTTGCTCTTGCCCCTGAAGTAGATCTACTTATTCTTGATGAGCCAACTTCAGGTTTAGATCCTCTTATCACAGCAGAATTCTACAATCTTCTCCATAAGCAACAAAAAGATACGGGTTCTACAGTTTTACTGAGCTCCCATTTGTTAGGTGAAGTAGAGAAAGTTGCTCATCGTGTTGGGATCATTCGAGAGGGAACAATAGTTGAAGTAGCAACGATCAAACAATTAAAGCGTATGGCATTGAAAGAGATTAAAGTTGAATTCGCATCTGCAAAAGGCTTACAGGAGTTTTCAAACAAGCTAACAACTGAAAAAGTAGAAAAAGTCATTTTAAATGACACCCACGCATCATTTTTGGTGTCTCGGAAGGAACTCTCGAAAGTTCTTCGTTTACTTTCGGAAGCCGACATTATTGATACTGAGATTACAAGTCCTGCATTAGAGGATATATTTTTAAAATATTATCAGGTAACCTCATCTCAAGAAAACAAACCTATGAAAATAAAGGAGGTTGAATCCTAGATGAGACAATTTATATTGAGTGTAAAAGAATATTTACTGGCAAAGAAATACATACTATTAATTTTGGGGGGAATTATAGGATTACTAAGTTACTTTATCATATATATGGTTGAAGATATGGATCTCGAAGCATTGCAAAGCATTATTGAAGCTTGGCCGCCAGAAATGTTAGAGTTTTTTGGGGATGTCGAAATTTTTACTAGTCCCTATGGATTCTGGAGTTTAGAAATGTTATCCTTTATATGGTTATATGCAGGTATTTATATTGTGTACATGGCAAGTGGTCTATTATCTCAGGAAGTTGAGGAAAAAACCATTGATCTTTCACTTTCTAAGCCTGTCACTCGATACAACTTCTTAGGGAGTAAAATTTCATTCCTTTACATTTTCATCGTAGCTACAATGGGAATTTTCTTTCTTATAACGATGGGAGGTATGGCATTTTCTTCAGTATTTCTTGAAGCGGGATTATATTTCGATAGATTATGGTTGACTTATTTAAGCGTAATCCTTTTCTTAGGGGCACTAGCAATGTTTGCAATGCTATTTTCAACAATTTTTCTTACTACAAGAAAATCAATGGCATTAGGTGTTGTAGTTTTATTTCTAATGTTCTTTCTTGGTGAATTTTATATTTACATGGATGAATCAGTTCAAGGGGTAAAATATATTTCAGTATTCTACTATTTTAATCCTTCCGAATACCTGGTTCACTCGGACTTTCCCCTTTATCTTCGAGATATTATTATTTTAGGCTATATAAATGCTGGATTAATAGTAGCAAGCCTCCTTGTTTTCAATAAAAAAGATATACCTCTATAATCTTTTTTTTCCTTTTTTTAAAAATTTTTTTTAATTAAATCAAAACACACAAAATTTTATAAACTAAATTTTCTTTAATAATAAAATTCAAAATTTTTTACTTTTTAATTCGAGAATTCTTCAATTAAATAGTAAAATCTCTCGAAATCGGTGATTTTTAAATGTCAGAATATTACAGAAATAAAGTCCACTCAAATGAGCTTATAGCGACATTTGATGATGTTTTAATACTACCTGGTTTTACAGATTTTTCTCCAAGCCAGGTTGATTTATCTTCCAAATTAGGAAAGTATAATCTTAATCTTCCAATAATATCATCTGCGATGGATACTGTTACGGAGGAAAATATGGCAATTAGTATGGCTTTACATGGGGGTCTTGGCGTTTTACACCGGAATTGTTCTTATGAAAGGCAATTGGAAATGTGTAGGATCGTCAAGAGGGCTAGGTCTTTTGTTATTGATGACGTAGCAACTATTAATCCAAATGCAAAGGTCGCAAAAGCGAAATTTATGATGGAAAATTATAACATAAGCGGTATTGTAGTAACAAACGATGAAAAGAAGGTATGTGGAATATTTACCAAAAGAGATATTCCTTTCTTTGAACAAGATATAAAAAGTGGAGCTATCAAAGACTACATGACTAAAGATGTGATTTCTATTACACCAGGTGCATCGCGAGAAGAGGCACTGAAAATTCTATATGATTCCCGCAAAGAAAAATTACCCATTATTGATGAAGACGGTTTTTTAAAAGGATTAATTACAAAAAAGGATTTAGCCCCAGAATTTCCGTTAGCTTCTAAAGATGAAGAGGGACACTTACTATGTGGAATGGCTTTATCTCCTAGATTTCCAGAATCATCCCATTCCCAAAATTTATTGAAAGAAATAGACAAATATGTTGATATTTTCTTTATTGATGTAGCTGATTTTTTCAAGAAAGATGATATTGAGGGTACAGTAAAATTAATGAAATTTTTAGATTCTGATTTTGTGCTAGGTAATATAGGTACCTATCAAGCAGCAGAATATTTAATGACAAAAGTCGATTTTGTAGAAGAGAGATTTATTGGATTAAAAGTAGGAATGGGTTCAGGTTCGATTTGTACAACTTCGCAACAAACAGGTGTAGGTGCTCCAACCCTTTTTGCAACAGCTCATGTAGCTGATGCTATACAAGATTATAATCCCCACCTATCATTAATTGCAGATGGAGGGTTTAAGAATCCAGGTGATTTACCAAAAGCATTTGCAGTGGGTGCCGATTTAATGATGTCTGGACATTTCTTTGCAGGTACCGAAGAATCTCCCGGTTTTATAGATACTATCGCTGGGAGAAAAGTAAAAGTTTATAGAGGTATGGGATCAAAAGAAGCGAGGACTTCAGGATATATATCGGATAGATACGTTGAGGGGTCGAAAATGCTAACAGAGGGTGTATCTAATTATGTCCCCTATGTAGGAGATGTTTTAGGAGTATTAGCAACTTTAAAAGAAGGTTTAGCAAATGGAATGATTTATGCAGGTGCCGGATCTATTAATGATATGAAGAAAGTAACACTTGGGATCGTCTCTGTTGTAGGTCAACGCGAGACTGCCACTCATGATCTAATTGGCAAATATTAGATTTTTCCATTTTCTCTTTATCTTAGAAAATTCCCATTTATTAAATATCTATTAAATAATTTTAAACTACAATAAACTTTAGTTTCTTAAGAAAGAACAAAATGATTTTTATGAAGAAAATCGAAAGAGCATTAGTAAGC
>JAHQWI010000141.1 GCA_029856085.1 Promethearchaeia archaeon
AGAATGGAATGCCCGAACGAACTACTCCATTTACCTGGATTATTAAAGGAAAGATAGCTATTTCATGGTGGCCAGATCCTTCAGTAATTGAGAGATATAGAAATGAAGGTATCAAGGGAATAATAAACTGTTCTGAATTTGATAACCGGCAAGATATTCCTAAGGAGTTTAAGTATTACAATATAAACATACCTGACTATGGCACGCCCACAGACGATCAATTAAAAAGATTTTTTAAGATCACTGATGAATGGGGTATTAAAATTAATCCGATTGTCGTGCATTGTGTAGCAGGGTGTGGAAGGTCTGGTATAATGGTCGTAGCTTGGGCGGCTTATAATAATTATATACCTAATGGAATAGATCCTGTAAATTGGATTCGTAAATTAAGATCCTGTTGTTTAGAAACTAAAGAACAGATGGATTTAGCACGAAAAATCGCTAGAAAATATCTAAAATAACATAATGTAAAGTATATAATATCGAAATTTATATATTTATTAACAGTAAATTTTTTTCATTGCTGAACTACTCGCAATAATTGGTGCCTATGCAAAAATCAGACTATGTTTATATGATCGCTGATAACATCATGGTATATCAAATTACTCTCCCCGCAGTTCTTCAAGGAAATAGGTTGCACGTGCATCTTAACAAGTATGATGAAAAGTACCTTAATATTATAGCTGGATTTGATAAAAACTTCTTAGAACATTTTTTAATAATATCAAAAGGTAATAATCAGGAAGAACTCGCTGAAACACTTAAGAAAATGGAAAAAATCTCCTTCATGATCGGACCTACTGGAAATCTAAACTACCTCGCTTCAAATCAGATTCAATACATTCTTACCAAGCTCGGAACTTTAAAATTAAGTGAAATAAAGGAAGGAAAAATTAGCGAAATTGCTGATGAACAATTAGAGAAAGAGTTTGGATCCTCTTATAGCACGTCTTCAGCATTAGAAAATCAACTCGCAAGTGCTGCTTTTTATCTTCAGCAACTAGGATATTCTCGCCAAGAAATCCAAGAAAAGTTTAATGAGGTTAAACAAGATCCTTCGAAAGTTGATGCTTTATTTACCTCCCCTCCAAAAGAAATATATAATATGCCTCCAGAAATACAACAACAGAATAGACCCCCTTCAAGGAGCCAGGCTAGTTCAAATACCCCTCAACAACATCAAACTGTAGAAAGTAGTCAAGCAACTGAAAATGCAATAGATCAACATATCCAAGCAATCCAACATGAAATAACAGGCGAAAGAGCTAAAAAAGTTGAAGAAATCATCCAATTAATTAGGACACATGTTAGAGAGAATATGAATGAGAGATTTGAGAGAGTTTTTAGACAAATTCATCCAGATAGACTAAATAAAGCACTTAAGATGCTTCAGACAACTAAAAGAAAATCAAAGAGAATGAACCTATATTTGGAATGGTTCTTCTGTTCTACATTATTATCGAAAATCGAAATTAAAGTTGAGCATTGGCAAGTTTCATCTCAAGCAACCCATGGTACTACTGGTGTTTATACTGCTGGAATGGATTTTTCTCGTTATGATAACATCATCAGAGATTTTCCTGACTCAAAACTGACAAAAGTCATTAATATTGCAAGGAAGATATTACAAAATCCAACCAAGAATGCAATTCAAAAATTAGGGCAAGATCTGATAGCGGAAACTGGCTTCGATGAGCATCTCTACTTCACAGATTAGGCTTTCAAGCATATTATTTTTCGTAAACTGTTTTTCCTCTTATTATTGTTTCAAGTACTTGGATATTTCTAATTTCATCTTCTTTGACTTTAAGAGGATTTTTATCTAGAATGACAAAGTCTGCTAATTTGCCAATTTCAATGCTACCTTTAACATTTTCCTCAAAGGCAGCATAAGCCGCGTTAATTGTATATGATTTTAATGCTTCCTCAATTGAAATGCGTTGTTCTGGAATAAAACCATTTCGATCAACTAGAGCATGTAATCCCATGATAACATTAGGATCTTCCACAGGGCAGTCTGATCCGGACGCTAAAACAACTCCAGCATCAATTATTGATTTCATGGGATAAGTGTATTTACAACGTTCTTTCCCAATCCTCTTTTCTAACCATGTATATTCTGAATTAATAAATGGTGGTTGACAAGAGGCTATAATTCCATAATCTTTCATATCTTTTATAACATCTTCAGTTAACATTGAAGCATGCTCGATTCGGTGTCTGTGATCTTCTCTTGGAAATTCTGTTAAAAGCCTTTTATATAAATCAACACAAATCCTATTGCCTTTATCCCCAATTACATGAATAGCTATCTGGAATCCATTGTTGTGAGCTATTTTCATTTTTTCATACATTTCTTCCTCTTCAACAACACAAAACCCACACGAGTTAAGAGCATCAGTAAACGGTTCCCACATACAAGCGGTTTTTGCTCCAAAAGTTCCATCAAGGAACAACTTTAAGGTACCTACCTTGAATTTGCTATCTTCCTTACCCCCATCCAAGGGAAGTTTCTTTAATCTTATTAGTTTTTTAGGTTTATTTGTGGAAACAAATGCATACCAATTCTGAAGTATATTATTTTGAATCAGTTTATAAATTTCTATTCTATCTTCATCCAATTGCCCATGAATAGACGTGATACCATTTTCAGCTAATAGCTTAAATGCCTTATCAGCAGTCTCTTGTAATACATCAGGTTTAGGTATAATGTATTTTCTAATCTTCGAAAATACCATATCTAATGCATTTTCAGAAATAATTCCTGATAATTCACCCTTATCGTTTTTCCTAATTTCTCCTCCCTCAGGAGCTAGTGTATTTGAGTCAATTTGGATCAATTCTAAAGTTTTCGAGTTTGCTATTCCAATATGACCATCATACCTTACAATAAAAACAGGATGATCAGGACAAACTTCATCTAAATCCCATCGTGTAGGCAAGTTTGGTACATCAAATTCCTCCTCTTTCAACTTTAGCCCAAGTATAAAATCTCCTTTTTCTCTTTCAGTAGATGCTCGTTTCAATAATTCTTTTAATTCTTTTAAACTTTTAACATTAGAAAGATCTAAGTTTAATAATAAGAACATGAATGATATAGGATGCATGTGAGAATCTATAAAACCAGGAAGAAGTGTTTTTCCTTCTAGATCTCTTAACTCATATTCACCACCAAGATCTTTTTTAACATCGTTTAGTTTGCCTACAGAGATTATTTTCTCGTTTTCAATTCCAACAGCTTCTGCTATTGGCTGGTTTTCATCCATTGTGATAATGGGCCCATTGAATAATATTTTTTTTACTGGCATTTTACCTTCAATTTTATAAATATTTTTTCTATTTTTTTCTTAATTTCAAATTTATTTTTTGCTTATTAGCACAGTGATTAAGATAAGTTTTTAAAATTTTTGATTTGGCTTTTAAATCATTTAGCTCTATTCCCTCATTATTAATTTCGTCATTACTTTTGTTTAAAGCATGTTCCAAATCATCTAGTGGGAGCAAGGCGGTGGCAATACAAAAAAAGCTTTTTGATCTCCCTTCATTAAAGTTTTCTAACATTATTTCAAGAAACTCAATTCTTTTTTTTTGCTGTTTAATAAAGACTTCTAATCCTTTCTTTTTTATTAAATTTAAGTTAGTAAGGGAAACTCTATGGCAGATGAACGAATCATATTCATCCCAATCTTTTAATTTTTGACAAGGAAACTCGTTACATTGAGCACATGTTTCAAACTTATAATTTTTGACACAACACGTTATTATCGAACATGAAGGATGTTTGTTAAAAAAATTTGGACCACAACAACCTGGACACCTAGAAGGTCCTTTTGTATAATATGCAGGGCATAACCCACAATCTAAACCACAACAAGCGATCGTAGGATATGTTTTCACGGGATATTTTCCATGCATTATTCTTTTTATTTCTCGTAGATTAAGATATTTATACCTAGATTTTAATAAATATAAGGTTTATAAGAAAAGTATTATAAATATGAAATAATTCTAAGGATTAAATCATAGGAGTTATGAAAATGAAGCCATCTATCTTGAAAAAATTAAATTTAATTATTGAAGAAGCTAATGCTTTAAAGAACAAAAATAAATTTCAAAAAGCGATTGACAAATTCGAACAAGCTCTAAATTTCATTAATATAAAAGTTGATGAGCCTAGTGATAAAAAAATAGAGATTGAAAATATAAGAAATGCGATGAACCAGACTTATTCAGTTGAAATAAATAATGTCATCCAAGAATCAATTCGACTTACCGCTCAAAAGGAATTTGAACAAGCTAGAACTAGTTTTCAGAGAGCTTTAAAAATTTGTGAAAAAATAGATGATGAAGATCTTAAAGATACAGAAAAAAGTGAAATCTATGAGCTAATTAGTGAAATTGATATACAAGAATTATTAATAAAAGGAATTAAATTAAGAGAAGAAGAAAAGAAGTATGATGAATCAATTAGAGTATTTAATGAGGGGAAAGCTAATATTGAAAAAATTCAAGATTCGGATGGTAAGGCAGACCATTTAGTTAGAATTAACGAGGAAATTGAGAAAACATACATATCACAATTTAAACAAATATTACATCAAGGGACTGAATTAAAACAATCTGGTCGATTCGAAGAGGCAATTAAACTTTTTGAAAAAGCTAAAAATTACATTGAAGAATCCTTCCCTTCTGATACAAAGAAAACTGAAATTGTTAATATTAAAAATTTGTCTAATGATATATACTCTGATCAGATCAAACCAATTGTCGAAAAAGGTAATGAACTATTAACTCAAGGTTCAACTGAAAAGGGTATCGCAGAATTAAAGAAAGCATTAACAATCGCAGATAAAATGTATGATTCTGATTTGAAAAATCTTGAGATAAGCCTTATTGCAGAATTGTTGAACCCAATCTATATTGAACGTATTAATCCAATTTTAGATGAAGGAATAGAGATTACTAAAAAAGAAAATTTTGAAGAATCAATTACGATGATAAATCAAGCTGTTGATATTTTTGATAGAGCTTTAGACATAGCGAAAACTATGATAGATTCAGAAAGAAAAGACCTAGAAATGAAAAAAATTAGTGATTTAATCAATCAAGCTTGTTTACCAGGTATTAATACTGTTAAGGATAAATCGATACAATTAATTGGGCAAAAAAAACATGAAGAAGCAATTAATGAGGTATATATTGCTTTAAGCCTTGCAAAGCGTATGACATATCCGGAGGAAGAGAACGTAGAACTTGAGGAATTAAAAAATTTAGTAAATAAAGTCTATTCAGTAGAAATAAAGAAAGTTCTAAATAGGGGAAATGAATTAGCAGTGAAAAAAGAGTATGAGAGGGCAATTGAAGTTTTCAATGAAGCGTTGAACCAAACAAATAAAATGTACCTTACCAAAGAAATGGAAAAACAAGTTAATACGATTAAAAGTCTTATTTATGATGCAGAAGTGGGACTTCTCATTGGAAAGGGTGGACTAACAGAAAAACAAAAAGCAAAAGAAAAAGAGATCGAAAAACTGAGAAAGAGATTAGAGTATGCCCAATCTATTGAGGATGATAAAAGAAAAGTTGAAGAAATGAACAAAATCAAAAAATTGATCGATGATATTCATTCTGAAGAAATCAAATTATTAATTGAACAAGGTAATCAATTAGCAGACAAGAAGGCGTTTGGAGAAGCTTTTAAGTTTTATGAAAAAGCTTTAAAAGTAAATGAAATGATGGAAGAACCCGATATTAAAAATAAAGATTTAGTTAAAGAAAGCTATAAGAGAGAACTCATCAATAAAGCAAGGTTAGAAATTGAAAACAAACAATATGACGTTGCGATTGAAAATGGAAGAAAAGCTGTTGAGCTAGATGAAAAATTCGTAGACGCTTATCATTACATTGGTGTAGCCTATAATTATAAGAAGAAATATGATGCTGTCGTAGAAAATCTTCAAAAAGCATTGAATTATGATAAAAATCACGTTGAATCCTGGAATCTGATTGGCTTAGCATATGAGGCTAAAAATGATTATGATAATGCCTTAGAGTTCTTAAACAAAGCAATAAAAATTGATCCTAGCTATTATTATGGTTGGTATAATATTGGTAATGTATATAAAAATATAAATGAATTTGATAAAGCCATTGAGAATTATGGCAAAGCAACAGAACTAAAAACTGATTTTGCAAAGGCATGGTTTTTCATGGGATGTGCTTATTTTGATAAGAAAGATTATCATAATGCAATTCAAACTCTCGAAAAAGCAATTACATTAGATCCCAATCTCGCTCAAGATGTAAATCCTCTTATTAAAGAATTAAAAAATACAATTGATAAACTTCAAGATACTCTTTCAATGTCATTTCTTAATAAATGAATTTATAAAAAGAAAAAAAATTTGTTTAAATTTTATTTGAATTTCTTTTGAATTTTTTAATAGAAATCGCAGAAATTGCACCAATTATTATTAATAAAAAGAATATATCATAGCCAGGAATAATTGAAGCGCTTTCTTCATGCCATAATAATATTGAAATATAATTGCTATCATAATTTGCTGTTACTATATCATTATACCCATCATTGTTAGCATCTCCTACAAAAATACTTATAGGTCCAGTACCAACATTTTTAGTTATTTCATCTTCCCAATCACCAATTTTATTGTTCCAGAGGAAAATTGAAACTGTGTTTGCTTCATAATTTGCAGTAACAATATCATTTAAGTTATCATTATTTACATCCCCAACATACACACCATATGGTGAATCGTTTGGAAGAGGTGTATCACCCACTTTTATTGTAATTCTATCGTTCCAATTACTTGTGTCATTCCAGAGAAATAAGGAGACTGTATCATAAAAACCATTACAAACGACGATATCATTTTTCCCATCATTATTTGCATCTTCAACAGACACATCTTTCAAAGGGTCTATAGCATCTATAATTATTTTGGGACTATAAAGGTAACCCTACATTAACATAGCTCTAAAAAATCGAGGACTTAGGGTAATTTTTGAGAGGGCAGGAAGCATTCCAAAAAGTTTTTCTCCAACATAACGGTCATTGCTAGTAATATGTTTTGAGAGATCATGATTTATGTATGCTTCATATATGTATTTTCTGCAGGTCCTATTTTCCATCAATAGCTTCGTATATAAACGCCATAACGTTTTAACATAAGAACCATCATTATATAGTAGATATTCGAGCGCGTCACCATTCTTGAAATATGTAAAAAGTACTCGTTTAACTTCTTGATCATATTTTAACAGTTCAGCTCCACTAAAACTGCTTCCTTTTTCAAATAATGGTTTTACGGTATTAGAAGCTATATCTGCACATGCTACTCCCGGCAACAATCCCTCATAAAAGAATGAGGTAACTATTCCAGCTGCTTCTCCAAGCACAAGAACTCTATCGCTCGAGAACTTTTTAATAGGATGCTTAGAGATTTCACCTACGACAACATTCGATAAATTGTATGATAAGCCATTTACAATGGGCTGGATTGGTTTATAATTCTTTAATATTCTTTCTAATTTTGAAATAATTTCTTCTTTAGATTGCCCTTTTTCACCCAAATACCCCGCAGATACTCTTTCAACGCCCTTGTTAAAGAAGAAAGGACCATTTTGGCTTATCTTCGGGTTAATGAGAAATGTGTAATTGACGTCTAAATTTTCATTAATTTTATCCTCCTCACCGAAAAGATGGAGATAGACACCTGTATAAGAATCTGGAACCCCAAAGCCAAGTGATCTTTGTAATTCAAAGCCACGTGACCCTGTTGCTAGTACCAACAGTTTAGTCGAGTAGGATTCTCCTTTATTATTGATTAATTCCAAATAATCATTATGCCTATTAATTTTTGATATTTTTTCACTGGATTTAAAGCTTCCACTTTGCTGCTCGAACAGATCAATTAATTTTCTAATCAGATTTTCTGTATAACTTACGTTTCCTAAAGGAATTCCGAATTCTGTTGAATCGAGAATTCCATTATATTCATCACTCATATAATTTGATTTGGTATGAGTACTTGGGAATATAGTTTTGTCATCCCAATCAATTTCTTCTTTAATGAATGGTTTATTATGCTCTGGAAAAATGTTTGTTCTTAATGGTATCTCTTTTTGGTAATCTTGAGCTTCTATTAGTAGTGTTTTAGCATGTTTCGATATTTTGGAAGCAAAAGTCGCCCCAGATATTCCACTACCAATGATAATGACATCATACATAGTTGCGGCACAGATATAACTAAAATTACATTAATAAATACTTCTAAGGTTTTTAATTTTTAGAATTAGATTCTATATTGAATTAAGAATGTTTTACCATTTTTAATCTAGAATAAAATTAAATAGAACAACACTATTATGTCTTTAAGTTAAAATTCAAAATTAATACGAGGTATAAGAGATGGGTGTTTTATCAAAAGTTTATTGTAGTTATGAAATAAAGGATCCAAAGGATATTCTCAATCCGAATGATGAGATTGAAGGAAAATTCTTTATAGAAAGTCAAGAAAAAAAAGATAAGAAATTAAAGAAAGCTACGGTAAAGATTGTAGAGGTTTATCAGGAAAAGGTTATAACTAAGGATGCAGATGGTAATGAAGTCAAAAATTATTACGATCGACAAAAGGATATGAAAAAGGTTGATGTTGCCACTAAAGAAACTTTAAAATCAGGTGAAAAAAAGGAATTTGATTTTAAAATAAAAATGCCAGGTACTTGGACAAGAAAGAAAAGGAATAAAATTAAAGATTGGCATTTAGTTTTAATGTTTATGCAGAAAACTGGGATGGTAGCTTCACGTGGAGCCGATAAAGATGCCGCTTATTGTGTTCTACCAGTTGTAGGCACAAAACGCTCGCCTTCATTTGGGAACCTTGAAATGCTAAAGAAAAAAAAGAAGAAAGATTAAAAAAAACAAAAAGACCTTCTAAATTGAACTAATAATTTCAATTATTTTTTTTTTTAACTTTTTTATTATCAAGAAGATTTAGTTTATGTTAGATAATATTGATAATTTTTTCAGCGATTCTATTCAGATTTACCTCAGCCATTCCTAAAGGAACAGTGCTATCATATAAGACTACAATTAATAAAGGGTCAAGTTTCCAAGGAATATCAATTATTTTGGAAACCATTTTTTGCCCATTCTCTAAACGAGAGTATATTTCTGGTAGTGTCACCGCGCCAACCATGAACCTAATTTCTAATTCTTTTAAGGAATTCACCAATATCTCGTTTGGGAGTGATGTATAGATTACATTTCCTTTTGTTGAGAGAAGAGCTGCTCCAATTATCTCATTTCCATACATAAGGTCTTTAAATACATCAATTGCTTTCTTGTAAAAAACCTTACTCATATAGATTTCTTCTTCACCAGTAATTATCGAATCAACTAATTCATCAAATTTAGGCTCTTCTATTTGTTGATAATCTTTTACTTTACTTGTATCAGGGAATATTTCAAAAAATTCATCTGCTATTCTTGATAACCGAGAACTTACAAAAATGATACTCGCACTTGAATCTGATAAAATGCTAAAGATAAAATCTTCTCTGACTGTGAAAACAAATCTCAATTCACTCATTTCAAGTATTTCAGGTGTTTTTTTCGATATAACATTCTCGGAAAAGGAAAATATTGCTGAGAAAAATGGTGTTATTAAATTAACCTCAATATTTTCAAAATCATTTGTAAAATTTCGATTATATATACAAACGCCTGTTCTCTTTAAGATAAATAGCGAATGAATTTTCATGAGGTTATAACTCTTGTAAGTACTCTTATTAGTAAAACTAAGGTATACAGTCTTTTAAGTATTTTTAATAGAAAATTAGGCTTTTTATTTCACATTATTTTTCGTTCTAATGTCGTGAATTTCTACTTATAATCCAGACGTTTAAATAAAAATTCTTATTTCTTTTAATAAGAAGCTTAAGAACGATTATTTTAATAAAATTGAATAATGAAATTAAAATGTCTGATAATGAATTAGAAAAAATAAGGCAGAGAAAAGTAGAAAGGTTAATGAAGCTCCAATCAATGCCCAAGGAAATTATAAACATTAAAAATGAAGACGATCTAAATAGTTTATCAAAAGAATTTAATGATAAAATCATTGTTATAGATTTTTGGGCTGTTTGGTGCGCTCCATGTAAAATATTTACCCCAATTTTCGAAAAGATTCAACAAGAATATTATCAAGACTTCATATTTGTAAAAATCAATGTTGATGAAAATCCTATGGTAGCACAGCGTTTTGGCATTTCATCAATCCCTACAACCCTATTCATTAAAGGCGGTCAATTTTTACGAAAAATAGTTGGAGTAATAAACTATACCACATTAAAGCAAATTCTCGAAAAGATTAGATCTGATTAACTTTTTTTAGATTTCCTATTGTTATTTTATTGAGGAGATATAAGTTTATAGTCTAATTCTATTGTAAATAATAGATTTATCTTTTCACATTTGGCTTAGTACTCTTTCACTTTGCGCATTTCTAAATAGATTAATAGAATTTATTTTTGAAAGAATATATAATTTCAATTAATAAGTCAAAAAAGTGAATATTATGGAATTAGAAAAATTATTTAGTTCTGAGAAAATTGGTAATGTTAAGATCAAGAATAGAATAGTTCGCTCTGCAACGTATACTCATGCTGCTACTGATGATGGGCATGTATCTGACCTTTTGATTAAATATCATACTGATTTAGCTAAGGGAGGGGTAGGATTAATCATCACGGGAATAACGACTATTGATAAAGTTGGAAATATAGCTACTGGTCAAACTTGTTTATATGATGATTCTTATGTTGAAGGTCAGAAAAAATTAGTTAAAGCTGTTCATGAATATTCAGATGTGAAAATTGCACCACAACTAAGCCATTCTGGTCGTCAAGGTCGGACCTCTATTGCCCCCTCTGCAATAACATTTAAAGAAGGTGATAGAATGCCAAAAGAGCTAACGAATGAAGAAGTGAAGGTGGTAATTAACAATTTTATAAATGCGGGTCGTAGGGCATATGAGAGTGGGTATGATATGGTACAACTAAATGCAGCTCATGGATGGCTATTATGTAATTTTTTATCACCTTTTACAAATAAGCGCTCTGATGAATTTGGTGGCAATACTCAAAATAGAATGAGGATTTTAGTGGATATTTATAATGGAATCGTAGATAAGGTTGGTAAAAATTTTCCTATAACGGTTAAACTACAGACACAAGACTTTGTTGAAGGTGGTTTAACATTAGAAGAGGGAAAATTAATTGCAAAAGGGCTTGTAGATCTAGGTTTCGCTGCGATTGAACCAAGTGGAGGTTCAGCAGAAATAGCGAGATTATTTAGAATATCTTACCCCGCTGCTAAGGTTCAATCTCAAGAAGATGAGAATTACTTCCTGCCAGCGGTTAAGGTTTTGAAACCCGTTATGAAAGATAGCAAATTAATCCTCATGGGAGGGGTAAGAAATCCATTAACTGCTGAAAAGCTTCTCCAAGAAAACACTACAGATTTTATTGCAATGAGTAGACCCTTGATTTGTGAGCCGAATCTCCCAAATAGGTGGAAAGATGGTGATCTTTCTCCTCCGCTTTGTAATAGTTGCAATTCATGCTTTTTTAGTACAGGATCAGGCTCACTTGAATGTACAGTTAAAGAAAAACTAGTTCAAGAAAGATTAAATAAATAGGATTCCTTTTTTTTTCCACTTTTTTTACCTCTTGAAAATTATAAAGTTCTCCTTAAAATCATTAGATATTATCGTTTTTAGTCTAAAATGATAAATTTAATAATTTGAGATTAATTACTTTTTTAAAAAAAACTGCTATTGTAAACAAAATTAAATAGTGATATTATTTTGGAGTTAAAAACTCTATTCAGTCCAAAAAAAATAGGAAATATTCAGATTAAAAATAGAATTGTACGTTCTGCTACTTTTATGTTTATGGCTGAAAAATATGGGTATGTTGGAGAACGTCTTCTTAATATGTATGAAGAATTAGCAAAAGGTGGTACGGGATTAATCATTACAGGTGCTGCAGCAATGGATCCTAGTGCTGCAGGAGGCCCTTATCAAGTTTGTTTATATAATGATTCCCACATGCCAGGTCACAAAAAGCTAGTTAATTTAATGCATAACTATGATGATACCAGAATTGCTATACAATTTAATCATTTAGGTCGTTTAGGATATCACCCTAAATATCCTAATTTTGCACCTTCCCCTATTCCTTATAAAGGGTCGGGAATCACACCTCAGGAACTAACAACTGAAGGCGTAAAAGAATTTGTAAAGAAATTTATAGAGGCAAGTCTAAGAGCTTATGAATGTGGATATGACATGGTGCAATTACATGCCGCTCATGGGTATTTCCTTAATAGTTTTCTATCACCTCATACAAACCTTCGATCAGATGAGTTTGGAGGTTCTGCCCAAGGGAGAACAAAAATCTTAGTTGATATCAATGATGGAATCAGAGATGAGCTCGGAAATCAATTTCCAATCATAATAAAATTACAATCTCAAGATTTTATTCCAAATGGGATAACTGAAGGGGAGGGGATCGAACTCGCAAATATTATTTCTGATGCTGGATTTGATGGAATCGAACCAAGTGGTGGAGGAGCTGAATCTATTGAATTTACAAAAAATACCCTTCCTAGTAAGATAATCAAAAAGCTTGAGGAACAGAATTATTTTTTACCGTTTGCTAAAATGATTAAACCTTTCATGAAAGAATGTAATTTAATACTCGTCGGTGGTATTCGAAATCCGATAACCGCGGAAAAAATTCTTCAAGAAGGAGATGCTGATTTCATATCATTATGTAGACCATTGATTTATGAGCCAGAACTTCCCAATCGTTGGGAGAGTGGTGATTTATCACCCGCAAAGTGCATAAGTTGCAATTCTTGCCTTGCAGTAATGCAGAAGGGCCCAGTTTATTGTGTCACCAAAAAGAATTTAGAGAAAAGAAATCAATAAAACTTATGACAAAGACCATTTTAAACTAAGTGTGGTAAAAAGTGGAAAAAAGTACTTATTCGGATCACCTTTTTCAATTTCGTTCGGTAGAGAGTAAAAGGCTTGTATTATCACTTGCGATAACATTAACAGTTATGGTTGTAGAAATCATTGGAGGCTTTATTACTAATAGCATCGCCTTACTTAGTGATGCGGGTCATATGTTTACACATGCTTTCGCTATTGGCATAAGTTTATTAGCGAACTTCATCGCGAGGAAACCTCCTTGTCATCATAGAACTTTTGGCTTATATCGAGCAGAAGTTCTTGCTGCTTTTATTAATGGTTTATTTCTCCTTCCTATCGTGGGTATTATAGTTTTTGAGGCAATAGTAAGATTTTTAAATCCGCAAGATGTTATTGGATTTTATATGCTGATAGTAGCGTTTGTTGGACTTGCAGTAAATATAACAAGCATTTTTATACTTCAAGATAGTCGTGATACCAGCTTAAATGTAAAGAGTGTATTTTATCATATGATTGCTGATGCGGCATCATCAATTGGAATTGTGATTGCTGCTTTTATTATTATGTCGACAGGATTAGTAATTCTTGATCCTATTGTAAGTTTAGGCATATCTATTGTTATTATTTATTGGGCCTATGGAATATTAAAAGATTCTACTCGCATTTTACTTGAAATGGCACCAAAGGGAATGAATATAGACACTATTACAGAAGATTTAAAAACTAAATTTCCAGAAATAAATGAAATTGATGATGTGCACTTATGGACGATTATCCCAGATATGCTCATCTATTCAGCGCATATAAAATTAAACATTGAATTAATTACAATAAATCAAGAAGATTTTATTTTAAAAATCAACGAGTATTTAATAAAGAACTATAAAATTATTGAATCCACAATACAAATATATCCTGAAGACGCTGTTGAAGCCTGTAATCTTTAAATTAGTTTGATTTAAAATTATTAGATAAATCTTTAAATAATTCTATATCTCAATATCATTAATAAAAAAATTAATCTCATTATAAACTAAAGAGGCATAAAAATGTCATCTGAGAGGAAAGTTGATCCTTTTGCCGCCTTGATACTAGTATTGAGCATTGTGGGTATTATTCTAATTGCAACTCAATATTTTGCAAGTTTTTATTTAGGTGGGGGTTACTATAGGCATTCTTGTCTAGACTGTGAATATAGTACCGATACTGATATAGCCGCACAAGTCATGATGATAGTACTCTTAGTAATTCAAATAGTCGTTGTCTTAAATGATTTAGTCCCAAAAAGATTTGTTGATAAGGATCTAACTATTATTGGTTTAGGTCTAGCAGCTTTGACAATGCTTTTTGCAATTATTGGGATTGCTTCATTTGGCGCTGAGTATGGTGATTTCGAATGGTGGCCGGATACTGGATTTTATGGCGGGATAGTAGCAGGATTACTTAATGCGATCTTATTTGCCTTAAAATATAAAAATAGATAGAAATGGAAATTTTTTTTCTTTAAACTTTTTTTTTTTGGAAAAGATTTGAAAGAAAATCCATTAGGATTATATTAAATTCTGTTGGTTTCTCAATTGTAACAGCATGTCTAGCGTCTTTGATTTCAACTAGTTTTGCGTTAGGAATCAATGAAGTATATTTCTTTTTTATTGAAGTAGGGGTATAATCTTCATCAGATCCTATTACTAATGTTGGGCATTTAATCATGTGAATACGATCTTTTATGGACCATCCCTTAAGAGATTTCAATGCTGATAGGTAAGCTTTTTTATCATTTTCTGCCCAACGTATTATTAATCTCTTACGCAATTCTTCCTGTTCTGGTTTTATAAATAATCTAGGGGCAAGAACCTCTCCCATCTTTTTCATTCCTATTAATTTAACAATGGATTTGCGCATGAAAAAATTATACCTAGCTTTTAACGAATCTAATTTAAATTCTAATCCTGAATTCACAATTACGATACTTTTTGCCATGTTAGGATAATCAACAGCAAATTGAAAACCAATTGTACCTCCTAAAGAGATGCCTACTATGTTTACTGATGTTAACATCAATGATTTTAATAATTCAGCTATATCTTTGGCGAACATTGATATACTGTAAGGCCCTTTAGGCTTATCAGTCTTCCCATGGCCTCGAAGATCAATAGTAATAACTTGATATTTATCAGAAAAAAATGGGACTTGTTCCTCCCAATCTCGAGTGCTAGATCCCAAACCATGGATAAGGAGTAAAGGTTCTCCTTCGCCCGTTATTTCAAAATATAGATTAATATCATTGACTTTTTTTTTTGGCATAATTCCTCCACTCAATAATGATTAAAATAAAAGTAAAAAAATTAAAATTAAAATTAAGGTTTATTCCTCTTTGAAGGCTCGGTCCCTTAACTTTCTTCTAAATATTTTACCAACAGCAGTACGGGGTAAAACATTTACAAATTCAACAAGTCTTGGATATTTATATGCCGCCATCTTCTCTTTAGCCCAATCAATAATTTCTCGCTCAGTAATTTTATCTTTATATTCTGGTTTTAGTGCAATATAAGCTTTTATTGTTTCACCAATATTCGGATCAGGAGCAGGAACAACTCCTACCTCTAAAACCGCAGGATGTTCGTATAGTTTCTCCTCAACTTCTCGAGGCATGACTTTATATCCTTTATATTTTATCATGTCTTTTGTGCGTCCTTCAATGTAAAAATACCCTTGCTCGTCCATTCTAGCAAGATCACCAGTTCTTAACCATCCATTTATAATTGTTTTTTCTGTTTCTTCAGGCTGATTCCAGTACCCTTTCATTACTTGAGGACCTTTAATGAGTAATTCTCCTACCTCTCCTATTGGAAGTTCCTCCAAGGTTTCAGGATTTACAATTTTAGAATCAGTATTGATTATTGGTACACCAATACTCTCAGATCTTATTTCTGGCATCCATGAAGCAGCTGTATGTGTTATAGGTGATGTTTCAGTAAGTCCAAAACCTTGTCCAACTTTTACTCCAGTTACCTCTTCCCATTTTTTAGAAATTTCTGGGGGAAGTGCTGCTGATCCAGCACCAGCGCTCTCAAGACTAGATAAATCTCGTTCTGTAAAGTCAGGGGAGTTAACTACCATTTGGTACATAACAGGAACACCAACAAAACCAGAGACTTTATAATATTCAATTGCTTCTAAGACCTCAGATGCATTAAATGAAGCAAACATTACTAACATTGCGGCAAGATGCATGGCAATAATGACGACTTCAAAGCCAAAAGAATGACACAAGGGCAGAATTGACAAATTCACACCAACACCATAAGCACTAGGATCATCTTCTTCAGGTTGGCCACCTATAAATAATGTTGAGAGAGCATCTGCTACTAAATTATTGTGTGTTAGCATTACTCCTTTAGGTAAGCCTGTTGTACCTCCAGTATACAATAATGCTGCAACATCATTAACTGGATCGAAATCGACATCTGGATGTTTTGGTGATTTGCCATTAATGAAATCTGTTAAGGTAATTGTGCCTTCTTTTCCTTCTTCGGTACCAATTAAAATTACATTGTCTAATTCTACTTGTTTTCTAACTCTTTTTATTACTCTATATTGATTTTTATGGATAAAGACAGTATTAATATTTCCAGCGTCTCTAATAATATGAGCTACATCTGCTTCTTTAAGGAGAGAATTGATAGGGGCAACAGCAGCGCCTGTTTCCATGATACCTAGACAACAAAATAGGAATTCTGGACAATTACTTGCCATAATCCCAACAGCATCTCCTTTTTTAATACCAGCATCGTATAAAGCATTTGCTATTTTATCTGCGGTATAAATTAATTCTCTATATGTATATTTTTTATCTGATGGTTTATGATAAACACATACATTATTAGGGAATTCTCCAGCTCCTTTTTTAATAAATTCATGTACAGGTATCGGTTCAAATTTAATTGATTTTGGCACATTATCTGGTCTAAACTGCAACCAAGGGCGATTTGGGTTTTCAATATAAGGTGATTCGTTTTCAAAATCTAATACCGGTTCCCAGTTTGAATAATCTTTCATATTAATTATCACTTTTCTTTATTTTAACTTATTTTTGACTCGTTTTTTTCATTGAGATTTTATAAGGTTAAAAAATAACTCAATTCAGTAATAAAAAATTCATTCTATATATATAAAAGTGTTTTCATGTGAATTGATAAAATTTTAAGAACGCCTTTTCAAAACTTTTTATGTTTAAATTAATTACTCTTATATTAATATCAATGAAGGATTGAGGATAATGAAAGAATTTAAAGGTAAAAATTGTTTTTTAACTGGGGCTGCAAGTGGAATAGGACGTTCTTTTGCACTCGCCCTTGCTAAACGAGGAATGAATCTTTTTATCACAGATATAAATATGGAGGGACTTGAAAAAGTTAAAGTAGAAGCGGAGAAAAGAGGTGTGAAAGTATTTGCCAGTAAATGTGATGTGTCTAAATATGAAGATTTTGAAAATAGTGCTAATGAATTTCACGAGAAATTGGGTGAAGTAGATCTTCTCATAAATAATGCGGGAATTGGAATTGGGGGAAGAATTGATGATATAATTTTAGAAGACTGGAAAAAAGTGATTGATACAAATTTATGGAGTATCATTCATTCAATCAAAGCGTTCTTACCACGAATGCTTAAAAGAGGGTCTGGGCATATTGTAAGTGTAGCTTCGGGGGCAGGAATAATTGGGTCAGCCGAACCACTTCCTTATATTGCATCTAAATTTGCCATAGTTGGTCTTTCAGAGACTTTCTATGGTCGTCTTAGAAATCTAGGCATTAATGTTTCAGTAGTTGTACCTGCAATTATAATAACTAATATTTGGAAACCAGATACAACTAATTTTGAATATCCTCCTAAACTCCTAAAAGATTTTGGGAAAGAAAAACTTGATGAAGTTTATGGAACAATGACAGAGGAGATATTGAAAGCTGGAATATCTCCCGATCTTGCAGTAAAAAGATACATTCGCGGAATTAAAAAAGATTATTTATACGTCTTTGATAATCAGGGTTATTACCAGCTACTAGCAATGAAAGGTAATGAACCACGACAATTTGAAAACTTTCTAGTAGAAATGCAGGAAAATCGTATAAATGGTATGAGAGATCATTTCCATAAACATGGAATAAATATCGAGGATTATATGTAGTCAAAATTAAGTGAAAAATATGAAAGAATTTAAGGATAAAGTCGCTGTTATCACTGGAGCTGCGAGTGGTATAGGGATGGAATTAGCAAGATTATGTGCTAAAGAGGGACTGAAAGTAGTATTAGCAGATATTGACACTAAAAGACTGCTTCGTGTAGAAAGAAGAATGAAACGCGAAGGAGCACCAGTTTTAGCTGTTGAGACAGATGTATCGCGGCGAGAAGATATTGAAAAACTTGCAAAGATTACACTTGATACTTATGGTGAAGTTCATTTGTTAGTTAATAATGCGGCAGTGGGCAATACAAAATACATTTGGAATTATACTTTAAAGGATTGGGAGTGGCAGCTTGGTGTAGATCTTCTTAGTGTAATACATGGAATAAGAATTTTCGTTCCTATCATGTTAAAACAAGATAATGATTGTCACATTGTTAATGTTTCATCAATAGAGGGGTTAATTAAAGGAAGTGGTCCTGGCGGCGCAATATATGGATTATCAAAACACGCCATTGTTTCTCTTACTGAAACCTTAAGTATTGAATTAGAAGCAATAGGAGCGAAACTTAAAGTATCTGTAGTTTGTCCAGGGTGGGTTTCAACTAGAATAGTATATGGGGATATTCATCGTCCCGATAAATTACAAAACCCACAAGAAGAGCAAATTGTAGACACCAGAAATCAGGACATTTTTGCGAAAATAGATTTTGATATTGAAGAAGCTCTTAAGCTATCTCCTGCCATTACTCCAGCAAGAGCTGCTGAGATAATACTAAAAGAAGTGAAAGATGAAAAATTATATATTCTTACCCACAAAGATGACCTCATGAGAGGTCAGGTTAAAGAACGATTTGATGAGATTCTTAAGGTATTTGATACATAGTTTTATATTAGCTTATTTTATTCATATTAAAAATTAATTAAAGGAAACAAGAAAAATACAATAAGACTAGAGCATCTAATATTAATAAATAAGCTACAATTAAGGCTTTATTAAAACCTTTATAGACTCATCAGTATTACATTGAGTTTCAAAAGCTTCTTTAGCCTTATCCAATGGAAATTCATGAGAAATAATTTTTGATTGATCAACTTTTTTAGTTTGAAGTAATTCTAAAGATTTTTTAACTTCATCTGGGTTGAAACCAAATGACCCCATAATAGTTATTTGTTTGCCTATAAATGGTATAAGGTCCAGAGAGATATTATCCTCGAATATACCATGAATTATGATCCTCCCTGTTATTGGGGTAGCCATATTGATTGCTTGTTGGAGAACTATAGGTCCTTTATGCTGTTTCATGTACCCTACACAGTCATAAATAACATCAACTTTTGGCAAATTTAAGGTTGGCATCAATGGTAAGGGAACAGATTCAACAAGTTTCATTATTTTTAAAAGCGGATTATTTTTACTAGCATTAATAACCTCATCAGCACCAAACTCCTTTGCAGCGTTTAAACGATGATCTGATAAATCAATTACAATAAGTTTATTTATGTCTATTTCAAGTGCTTTCAGGCATTGAATAATGCCCAATCCTATTGCTCCTGCCCCAAAAATAACAACATTATCCCCTTTAGATGGATTACCTTTCATCATCGCATGGTAAGAATTACTTAAAGGTTCAAGAGTTGCTGCTTCCTCATAGGAAACCTCTGAAGGTATTGGAATTATATTGGAAGCTTGTTCCAATGCGGGGGGAATAAAGGGAACAGGAACATATTCTGCCATACCACCATTAGCAAATGCTACAACTCTATCACCTTCCTTTAATCCACTGACTTTACTTCCTACTTTTTCTACATCACCGCTAAATTCATGACCAGGTATTCCACCTTTTTTTAAAGGTCTTAAAAGGACTGGAGAAAACATATTCAATTTATAAAGGTGTAAATCTGAGCCACATATCCCACAAGCTTTTACTTTTATAAGAATTTCATTGTCTTGAATTTTAGGAATTTCCACTTCTTCAGTTCTGATATCTCGTGGACCATAAAAAACTGCTGCTTTCATTGTTTAAAACTTCCTTTCAAATTATTATCTGATATTAGTCTGTTTATTTCGAACCTATTTATATTTCTAGGTTTCTTGATTCGATATTAAACCTAAAAATAATCTTTTTATTTAATACCGCTGAATAAATATTATGAAAGATTTTAAAGGTAAAGTTGCTGTTATCACTGGTGCTGCCAGTGGGATCGGGCGAGCTTTAGCTGAAAAGTGCGCACATGAGGGAATGAAAGTAGTCATTTCTGATATTGACGAGAAAGGTCTTAGGAGAACCGAAAGAAGATTGAAACGAGAAGGCTCTGATGTTTTATCAGTATTAACTGATGTCTCAAAAGCAAAAGAGGTTGAAGAATTAGCAAAAAAAGCCCTAGAAGCTTTTGGAGAAGTACATGTGTTATTTAATAATGCAGGAGTTGCAATCCCTAAACTAACTTGGGAATATGAATTGGAAGATTGGGAATTCGTTTTAGGGATCAATTTAATGGGTGTAATCTATGGCATTCGAACATTTATTCCTATAATGATCAAACAAGACACTGAATGCCATGTTGTTAATACTTCTTCAATTGAAGGATTACTCTCTAATGGAGTGGGGGGCTCTACTTATGGCGTTTGTAAACATGCTCTTGTTTTCCTTTCAGAGAGATTAACCCAGGAATTGGAAGAGAATGGTCCGAAAGTTAAGGTTTCTGTCGTATGTCCAGGATTTGTGAAAACAAATATCTTTATGGCATCAATTAATCGCCTGCCAGAAGAAAGAAAGAGCGAATTCTTCCAATCGGAGATAGATGAAGAAAGAATGGAACAGTTACAAGAGTTTCTAGAACAATCACCTGGCATTATGCCCGATGAAGTTGCAGATATTGTATTCCAAGGAATAAGAGATGAAAGGCTTCATATTTTAACTCATAAACAACCAATTCTTAAAGATGCAATGAAGGAAAGATTTGATACAATCTTAAAAGCCTTTGATTAAGTCTCTTTTATAAAATAAATCTTCTCATTTTTTTCTATTCTTTTAATCTTATTTTGATTTTCTAAGTAGATTAGATGGCTTAAAATCTCACTAAGAGCTAAAAGCGTGTTCATTCCATCTAAATCTTCTCCAAAGTGAATCTGTGATATTCTGTAAGGAGTTAGAGGTTTATTTTCTATCATTTTTGAAACTTCAGACAACCTAGTGTCATGGTGTTTTTTCATTTCTAAAATTCTTTGATGAGGATCATAAATTACCTCTTGATGTGCGGGAAAAATTATTTTCGGGTTTAGCTCATCAATTTTATCTAATGATTTTAAATAATAATCTAAAATATTAGTAAAATCAAATTTTTTTTCAATTGAAGGATTCATCATAGAAGTGCCTATATTAGGAGTAATTCTTGAAAGGATATGATCTCCCGCAAACAAATGGCGATTACTTTCCTCAAACACACAAATATGCCCTAGACTATGCCCTGGTGTCCAGATAAATTTTAATTTAGTTGAATCAAATGTAATTTCATCATTATCGTTTAAAATTCTATCCGGCTTAATATAAGGTATCATTCTATGCATACTTGTTGAAAATCCAAAAATATTCTTCGCCATTTCTTCGGTTATCCCGTATTTTATTGTACGGGCAGTTAATTCATCCGCAGATTTTTTAATTTCATCGTCATTTTTAGGATCCGTCATCCATTTTATTACATCATGAGTGATTTCATGCATTAATAATTGAATATTTGGATTTTTATGTTTAATCTCCTTCATCAATCCGATATGGTCAGGATGCTCGTGAGTTATTATTAGGTAATCAATGTCTTTTATAGAAAGATTTAATTTTTGTAGCTCAGAAAAGAAGGTCTTCTTCCAGTCAGGGATATTTAAGCCAGCATCGATTAGGATATGAGTATTATCAATATTGAAAAGATACATACACACAAATTTTAGTCCAAATGAAGAGGGAAAATCAATTTGAAATCGGTATACTCCATTGATTTCACTGACTTCAGAGTTTGTCTTATAAGTAAACAGGATCATCTATCCATTCATTTAATCTTTGAAAGTAAATTTATTAAGCAATTTTTAGTTTGGTATTTAATTCATAATTGAAATTTAAATCTATAAAAAAAATATATACTAATTATTAAAGCCTTTAAACTTAGAAAGATCTAACATAGGTTATAATTATGTCATATGAACAATATAAATTTTTAAAGATTAAAGTAAAACGCAGGGTTGCCTACGTTACAATTGATAATCCCCCCGTCAATCTTATAACTGCTGCACTGGTGGAGGAATTACATAATCTTACTCAAGAAATAGTTACAGATGATAATGTGAACGTTATTATATTTGATAGTGCTGATCCTGATATATTTCTTGCGCACTATGATGTAGGAGAATTGAACGAATTTCCAGATGATCCCGAACCAAAATCTTCTGAGCTTAACCCATTCGTGGCAGTATGTGAAACTTTAAGAAAAATGCCTAAGGCTACGATCGCTAAAATTGAAGGTATCTGTAGAGGTGGTGGGAGTGAATTTGTACTTGCACTCGATATGAGATTTGGAACAATTGGTAAATGTGTTCTAGGACAACCAGAAGTAATGATTGGGATAATTCCTGGTGGTGGTGGCACACAGAGACTTCCTCGTTTGATGGGTCGTTCCCGAGCATTAGAAGTCGTACTTGGGGGCAGAGATTTCTCCGCTGAAGAGGCTGAAAAGTATGGTTATATTAATCGGGCTTTACCTCCTAAAGAAATGACAAAATTTGTTAATAATCTTGCGGTTCGGATCGCTTCCGTGCCATCAAAGACAATAGCTATTGCAAAACGAGCTGTTTTAACTGCTTTTGACTTACCTATTAATGAGGGATTACTTGAAGAATCCTACCTGTTTGCTCAAGCCGCCGCTTTACCTGAATCAAAAGAACGAATGAATAGATATCTTCAAATAGATGGGCAATCTCGGGAAGTCGAAACAGGAACCAGATAAATAAAAATGAAGAATAACATAATAATTACCAATTTATTATTTTCTTTTTTTTAATCCGATTTCATTTTCATTAGAATTATAAAGTGTATGAAGAAGCAAAATACATTGTTCAAAAATGCACTCCTATAGGAATTGGGATTGCTAAACAAATAATAAATTTTGGAAGTGATGTTCCTCTAGATATTGGTCTTGAACTATAAGCATGTGGGTATGGTACTGTAGCTAATACAAAAGACTTTATAATAGGTCTAACAACTGGCGGTGAAGGAAGGAAGCCAAAATATTTAAATGAATAGTTTTAGCCTTATAAAAGCAAATTGAAACTTTTATAAGTTCTAGATTTTTTTCCTAATGAAATATTTTAGAAAATTTTTTGAATTAACAATTAATATCTAAATTAGAATTAAATTAAAGGAAACTACTATGAGAAGTATTCAAGAAAGTTTAATCACACGTTTAAAAGTTCCAACAAAAATAGGAAATAAAATAAAAGTCAAAAAATGCAACAATTGTGGTAATATCAGAAATCCACCAAGAACCTACTGTAATAGATGCCAAGGCACTGATTTTACAGAGGTTACATTTGGACCTAAGGGGGAGATTATAACCTACTCCTCATCTTATAAAAGGAAGGCTACTGATAAACAACGATTTTTTGGTCAAGTCAGGCTTTTTTCTGACAATGGAAAAGATTCTATGGGATTAGGCGGAACATTTGATGTCGAGAGTATTGATGAGCTTGATATCGGGCAAAAAGTAGAGTTAGTAGCTGATGATAGATATAATATATTTAAAATAGTGAGGGAATAGAAAATGAGAAATGTAGCAGTAGTAGGTGCGGGAGTGTCTCCATTTGGAAGACTCGATGCACTCTTATATCAAGAAATTGGAAGACCTGCAGTAAATGATGCGATTGAAAATGCGGGAATTGATCGTAAACTGATCGAAAGTTGTTATTATGGCAGTTGTGGTGGAGTTGGAGTTGGTCATGAAATCATGAATGAATGTGGAATGATAGGAATTCCAATTACTAGAGTAGTAAACGCATGTAGCGCCGGCTCGAACGCTTTCCGCTTAGCTTATATGGATATAGCTTCAGGAATGAGTGATTGTGTAATGGCCATGGGAATTGAGAAGATGAAAGATGTAACTATGGCTGTTGTCGGTGGAGGAACACGGTTTCAGATTGAAGCAAAAGCTTTTGCTCACGGTTCACCTATGTCAGGTGGTGGTGGAGGCGGTGGAGGTGGTATGGCTGCTGGTTTTGCTTTGATGGGACGAGCACATATGAAGATATATGGCACAAAAGTAGAAGATTTTGCAAATATAACAGTTAAAAGCAGAAGAAATGGTTCAAAAAATTCCAAGGCAGAATTTCAGAATCTCATGACGTTAGATGAGGTTTTAGATGATGTTATGATAAATGATCCACTGACCAGATCGCAATGTTGCCCTCGAACGGATGGGGCTGCTGCCGTAGTCCTCATGAGCGAAGATTTTGTTAAAAAACATCACATCGATACTCCTATTTGGGTTAAAGGAAGCGCTATGGGAAGTAACTTTGGAGGGGCGAATGAGAGAGCTTGGTTTAAGGAAACAGGGAGTGCTTATCCTCCTGGATTTCTTACAGATTATTTAGTTGCGCAGAAAGTATATAAAATGGCTAAAGTTGGACCAAAAGATTTCTATGACAGAGGTTTTGTTGAATGCCATGATTGTTTTTCAGTTTCAGAGTATGTACATTACGAAGATTTTGGTTTCTGTAAAAAAGGTGAAGGTTCTGCCATGATAAATGACGGTGTTGTAGAAATAGATGGTGATCTTCCTATAAATCCTAGTGGTGGCTTACTATCTGTTGGACACCCCCTTGGAGCAACTGGAACACGACAAGTAGCGGAAATCTTTTGGCAAATGACAAAAGATAAAGAAGTCGCTAAACGACAGGTTCCAGATAAACATCTTGATCTTGGACTCCAACACACACTGGGTTCACCTGGTATTGGTTTTACTAACGTAATGCACGTCTTTTCCAGAGATCTCTAATTTTACTATTTTTTTTAATTTTCTTTTATTTTAGATATTCATTGTTTCGAATATTCAAAATTTATAAATAGCTTTCTATCTAATTTTAACTCTAAATAAATTAGAATTAAAAAGTTAAAAATTAAAGTGAAAATTTGAAATGTCATATGAAGGATTTAATTTTTTGAAGATTCGTGTTGATCGTGGAGTATTATTCGCCACAATAGATAATCCCCCTATTAATTTATTAACTAATGAACTTTATGGGGAGTGTTGTAAACTAGCAATGGAAGCTAGGGCCGATGATAACGTTAGGG
>JAHQWI010000142.1 GCA_029856085.1 Promethearchaeia archaeon
AACCCCACCCCAAATGTACCCTCTTGCTTCAATTGCAGTGACTTTTGTTATCCCTTTATCTTTAAAGTGATTTATTATTTGGTCACATGATTCTTTAAAAGGTGCGTGAAGCTTAGCCAAAGTAGTGATATCCTTGAACTGAATTCCTCTAATTGGAAAATCAGGTACATTACGTATATATTTTAAAAGATCCATTTTATTTTTAATCCTTTTTTTTGTTATTATATCTATATCGTATTTAATTAAATTAAAAATTATATTTAATTGAATCGTCACATGATCAATTTGCTTTTAAACTAAATTCTCTTTTTAAGAATTCGAAAAAATTAAATAAAGATAAAATTATAAAGATTATATAAAATCAATTAATTTCATAGAAAATAATATTAATGTATTGATTTCTTAATTATTTTCTAAAAAAAATATAACTTACTATGAAAACTCTTTTATTTGGACCTGCAAATGCAGGAAAAACAAGTTTAATGAGGACTACTTGCCTAGGATATAACTTTATGAAAGTTCTCAATTTAAAACCTACTAAAGGTGTTTCTAGAGAAAATTTCATTTTCCGAGGGATTTTAGAGCTATCAATTTGGGATTTAGGCGGTCAAGAACGGTATTTAGAACGTTATTTCTCTGAATCCCAGCGCGAACTCATATTTTCCGAGGTTACTACTGCAGTTTTTATGGTGGATTCTGCTCTTGTGGACGCAGGAGTTCGTGATATTTTTAATAACTTCTTGAAATATTTGTTCGAATTTTCTCCTGAAATTGATCAAGTATATGTATTGCTAAATAAAATTGATTTACAAGAATCGAAAGAGGATGAATATTACGAGATATTATCTAAAGAGTTAAACGGGGAATTTCTTGATAAGATTTCTTTCACTCCAGTGTCTGTAAAAGAAGGAAGTGCTCAACATAGATTAATTGAAATTTTAGATTTTGAGGTCCAGAAGAATACTTTATCCCTACAACGTTTAGGAAAGATTCGTCATTTATTAGATGAATTAAAGATTAATACAATATCAGAATACCTTTTATTCAACCAACCTGATGGCTTATTAATTACATCGACGTTCGGTAAATTTGAATCAAAACCATTGCAATTTATGAAATTTGAGATTGGCACATTAGATTCTAATATCTATAGTATCTATCAACAAATTATGGAATTTCAAAGCATTACGAATTTGTCTCCATTAAAATTATCAACTGTAGTTTACGAATCAGAAGATTGTTGGATATTAGTAAAAGAAGTTATTAATGGAGCTGTTTTAATGGCAGTTACAAGAAGTAAACGACCTGAAGTTTTTTCAGGAGTATTGGGTGCTTTAAATGGAGAAGCTTTCAATAATTTAAAAATATATTTAAAATCTTCTGGATTTTAGCATATTTAAAAAAAATAATTAAAATAAAATAGTAGGTTTTAAAGACTTTTTTCTAACTTTTTATGTAATTACTGTTCTTTATCATATAAACCTATTTTTGTAAGGAACTGCTGCTTAGCATGATGAGGTCTTCTAATAACTGTATCATTAAATTTCTCAATTTCTCTTGCTTCATCACACATTAGTGCAGCAGCTCTCATCATCTCGTGGGCAGTTGCGAGTAATGGTATATATTCAGATCTCTCTTTTAATTGAAAACAAGCTTTTCCAGTAATATTAGTAACCGAAGCTGCTAATTCAAAAGCAGCAATAGCTTTTGCTCTTGCATATGGATTTGAGAAATTCGCAGCTTCTGATGCAATATTCGAGTCTACAATTATTTGAGGTAGAATAGGAGTTCTTCCATCTAGCATATCCATAATAACTTTATTTAATTCTTCTGTTATAACTTGAAGTGCTCCAGTTATTGCAAGAACCTTTAACAAATCCGAATTGAAAATGCTCATCTCGATCGGGTCAAGAAAAGGTCTACGTGCTCCAATCATGCTGTCACAATTTATTAAAATATAACCCATGTTTTTATCATTAATTTCTTCAACTGCTTTTTTAGCGGGCGCATCTGAAATAACTATAGTAGGAATATTTCCTGCCATTTCTCTAGCGGATTTTGGTCCTGGTAAAGCTGCATTAGGACTTGACATAATTATTAACTCAGGATTCCATTTTAATAGATCTTCCATAGTTTTTGTACACATTTCGGGGGGGTGCATTTTTGCACCGGATGTTACTTCGTATACATTAATCATCGTAGATTCAGCACGCTCATCCATTAAAAAAGCAAGTAATAGAGATGATCCAATAGTTCCATTCTTTAAAATTCCAATCTTAAGTACTTTTTCGCTCATTTTTTACAACATACTCTGTAATTTCAATTTTAATATAATACCTTACAATTTTTCAATCTTTTTATTTTTTTTTTAAAATTTTTAAATAAAATAGAACGCTATTAGTCCATACGACAATTAAAAATTTTGAAAATAATCAATTAGAAGGAGTAATAATTAAAATGGAATTAAATGGTGTAGAGATAGAAGATTCATTCTGCGAAGCTTTTGGTGGGTTTTTTACGCGAATATTAGTTACAGCTAAGAATGAAAAGTGGGTGAAAATTGCGGCATTAGTATCGACAGGCTATGGAACATCGACAATTCATTGTGATGCTGAAGCGGGAATTGATATTTTTGTTACCCCAGATAAAACTCCAGATAATCGCCCCGGAGTCATTATTATGTTTTTCAAAACCAAAAAAGATCAAGTAAGCAACGTTGTAATGAATCGGTTGGGACAGTGTGTCTTAACTTGCCCCACTACAGCTTGTTATGATGCATTAGATGGATCATTAGCACCTGAAAAAGAATTTGAAATAAAAATAGGAGCAAATCTCAAATTTTTTGGTGATGGGTTTCAAGAAAAAGTTGAGGGTAAATTTCCATTTGAGGCATGGTCAATTCCAGTGATGGATGGAGAATTTATCGTTCAAAGCATGGCGAAAGTTGGGAAAGGAATAGCTGGGGGGAATTTCTTGATCATTGGGCAGAATCAAGATGCTGCCCTTGAAGCAGCTGAAAAAGCAATAGATGCAATCAAAGATGTACCTAACTTAATAACTCCATTCCCAGGTGGTATAGCACGATCTGGATCAAAAGTAGGGTCAAAGTACAGTTTCTTAAATGCATCCACAAATGATCCACTTTGTCCTACTCTAAGAACTAAAATTGAAAATTCTATGTTACGCGAGGGAGATAATTGTGTTTATGAGGTAATTTTGGATGGGGCTACGGAAGAAGCGATAAAAAAGGGAATGAAACTAGGAATTGAAGCTGCGGTAAAAGTTCCAGGTATAAATAGAATTTCTGCGGGTAATTTTGGAGGGAAACTCGGGAGATTTCAATATAAGCTTTATGATGTCTTAGGATAGCAAATAAAATTATTAATTTTTTGACAAGAAAAAATTTTAAAAATTCTTTATTTATAATTTTCTTTTTATTTTACGTTTAGGAACACTCTCTTCTTCTTTTTCCGATGTTTTTTCTTCTGTCTCTTTCTCTTCTATTAATTCTTCAGTTTGCTTCTCTTTTTCTTTTTTCTTGATTGATGGTTTTTTTGATGATATCTCTTTCTTTGTAGGAGTTACTACTTTTAATCCAATCGCTTTTGATTTAAAATGTCTGTAAGCAAGTCCAATACTTATTAGCATCCCAATTATTAATCCTAAAAAGAAAATAATCCATGGTAAATAATCACTTAATGCATCAGGAATAATCGTTATTGCTCGAGGCGCTTTATCATAATCGTCTGTAAGGCTTGTGATTGCTCCATCAGAATCAATAACATAAATATACACGTACCAGACACCAGTTATTAAGTCAATAGTCCGGATATTTATTTCTGTATCAATACCGTTATAGTCTCGAGTTATATTATACCATTCATCATTTTCATTTATAAGAGCGACTTTAATATAGGCAACTCTTTCTACATCCGAAACATTAAAGGAAAAGATTAAATTCTTACCATATAATATTGACAATCCTTGATCTCCTGATCTTCCGTTAATCTCATAACTGTGAATTTCAGGTAGATTATTTTTTACTGTGAGAAAAACTAAGTAAGAGTCAGTTCCACCAAATTTATCTTCTGCAGTAATATCAATCCTGTATATTCCAACTGGTCTTCCAGCAGGAATATAAATTTCCCCTGAAAAAGTGATATTGGTATCATGATCTAGTGAGATCGGAGAAAGGAAATTTCCTTGAGGATCTTCAATAGAAATACTTACATCTAGATTTTCTGGGAGATCTTCAGTATCTGTCACATTCAGAGTAATCTCACAATCTTCATTTCTGTATGGTTCTTCTGGAGAAAATGTTATCGATGAACTATTTATAATTGGATTTGTATTTAAAACTTTAAATGGATAATATGCTGCGCCTTTTATATCAAAGTCTGTATCTGTCATATTGAGTTTAATATAAAAAGTTTGACCTAAAAAGTTATAAAAAGTTTCATTTGTGATTCTATAACGAAACTGAACAGAGTTATATTCAAAGTTAGTAATATTATCCTGCTCCGATTCAATTGTGCTATTAACAATTGTAACATTCCATCCAAATTGATAAGATCCAAAATCATTAACAATAAATTCGGCATATAAGTCATCTCCAACGTAATATTCAGAACTATTAGTGAATGCCATGTAGTTTGTCTGAATTGTAAAATTAGTATAAGTTGTATGTGTATTTAAAAGTGTATCGGTAATGTTGTAAATTAGAAAGCTTACATTCTGAAAACCTAAAGGTGCGTTGTATTCTGGTTTATAATCATAAGAATATTTATAAATTGTAAAATTTTCCATATTGTAATTTATGGTAGAGCCATTAGAAAAATCTATTTGCATAAGCGCATGATCAACATCATCATATCCAAAGGTGTCAATAGTGAAATTGACAGATTCAAATAACCGATAAATGGTTTCAGCACTTCGATTTATCGCATTATAAGATAAAGCTTTACCATTTGTTAATTTTGGATTATAAGATATTTTTTCTTTATCCCAGTCATCTATATCTGAAATTGGAGATTCGTTAAAGGAAATTAAAATAACACCAAAAAAAGTATTAAATACAATAAAAAGAATTAAGGCAATACTGATTTGTTTTCTATTTTTCAATATTTCTCATCTTCTCAGTTTTTTATGTTTTATCTGTTTATTTAAGAAGTATAACATAATGCCAATGGGGATGATGACAGGTACTATATAAAAAATTATTAAATTAAAGGTTGAGAGCTCTAAAACAACTTTAAAATAGAATCTCGCAATTTCTTTATTTTCGCTATCCTCTAAGATTACCCGATAAATCTTAGTTCCAAATTCATATGGATTATTCGTAGGGATGATTTTTTTTTCAATCCTGTTCTCACCAGGGATGAGCTCGTTGATATTTGATTGCACTAATTTTCCATTAACGTATAAAGAAAATACCTCTGAATTCTCTAAGTTATTCTTTATCGTAGCAATAAAATAAGCGGGAGCTCCTTGAGAGATCTTTCCTGGAAATGAAACGCTAATAATTTCAAATTTTGGTATAATTTCTATAGTCAATTCTTCAGCATAATATATGGTTGTATTCTGAAGTATATTCATTTCTATCTTAATTATATCATCTTCGATATTTTCAAGAGTTCTCAGATTAAATGAAATTGATCTAATCTCCTTTTTATCTAAAGTTACTTCTTGACTAAAAGTCTCAATTGAATTTTCTGTTTTTCCAGTAAAACTAACATTCAAAGATTGTGTTGCGTTTGGTAAATAATTAATCAGATCTAGAAAAATATCAATATTTTCACCACTAACAACCTTACTTTGATATAATAAATATTCGTAATCAAATGAATACCCAATTTCTATTATTTTTTTAATTTCTAAATATAATATATTACCTTTAGTAATTTTGAAAACAATTTCACTAGGACCAGGAATAGCTCCAGGTCTAGCAGTAAGATTAAAACTAATATATGTAAATTCTTCCAATTCAGTAGTTGCAGTAAAATTGACTTCCTGAGCGGTGAAATTAATTATATCCCTGCCCTCTAAAGATGCTGTTAGTGTCAAATTATCTCTTCTAGTATAATTGATAGGAAGTGTTATATTTAAGAGCGGACCTTGATATAGAAAACTAACTAAACCCTCAATTGTTTCATTTATTAGCCCCGAATTAACGTTGAAACGTTTAATAGTGTCAGCTAATGTGAAATATGTTTTATTAGCCCAAATATAAATATAATAACCTTCTCCCATTGGCAATGTTTCTTCGATAATGTAATTGAGAGTATGTGATTCAGCCGGACTATTAATTTCAAATTGATACAAAAATGTTCCATTTGGATATTTAAAAATATAATTTATGTCTGCATCAGTTATATTATGCCTTGTAGTAAAAGGAACATAAGAATCAATTGAAAGATTGTAATAGTATTCCGTATTCTCAAATGCATAAACTGAGGTTAAGTTCATAATATCTTGATTAAAAACTAAATCAGGGACTGTAGCAGTTAGATTATAATTTCCCTCTAATATCGTACTGCTATAAGTTTCAGATGCTTTCAAATAAGCATCACATAGCTTTAGATTGGAGTTAAAATTCTTACTACTATCTGCTAGAGAAAAATCGTATGCTTTATTTACGCTATCATATAAATTATTTTCAAATGAGTTGAAAAGTTCAATAGCTCTATTATAATATGTTATATTTCCTGTAAGTTGGAACAATCTTATACACGCTTCTAGCATTAGAGCGTTTGAGTTAAGGTTGGTGCTACCATCAGATAGAAACCAATTAGGTTGAGCAATATTAGAATAAAGATCATCACCAGTCAAATTCCATAAGTTATCATCTAAGCTATTGTAGAGGTCAACTGCTTTCTCTAAAAAAGGTGAATCACTTTCCATTCCTGATCCAACCCAAAATTCTAATAATGTTATGATTCCTAAAGCATTCACATCTAAATGGTAATGGGTACCCCCAGCAACAACAAAAGGATTCCATTTATAATCAGCTTTATAACGGAAAGCATTATCATTATCATCCCACATATCATTTATAATTGAATTCATTGTTTTATTTGCTAAATCGTATGCTTTATCTGTTATAGCGTTTTTTAAATTAAGTTGATGATAATATGTCTGATGAATTAGGAGATTTGCTAAAATACCAAAGAAGTTGCTTTCAGAGTGTTTATCAAAAGTAGAATTAGAAACAGCGAATCCATCATAGGTTTCATCCCAAAAATCAGTAGAATTTATAAGAAAAAACATTTCTTCAATTGAATCTTTTGGAAACTTGCCATTAATAGAAATATCATCGATATATTCACCAATATTTTCAATTAGTAAAAAAATTGGCAACAAGTTATCGATTAAATCTCTATCATCATCCTTCACTTGACCTGTAGAGTTATCAACTGACTCTACAAATCCGTAATTAAATTGCTCATTATCATCTTCATACCATAAAGGAGTTGATTTCAACTTTAAATAAATATCAAAAATTTCAGTTGGGTCAAGTTCCTTATTCATTAACGAATTATACATAAGCAAATTATCTTCTGAATAAATAGTATCATTTGAAATTATTCCACTTGTATCTCCCTCTCTAAAATAGAGTGAGATATCAAGGTCTAAACTGGATTTATAATTATTATCGAAAAAAATACGCAATAAATCAAAGTTTTCAATAAAAGGATTTTGAAGCATTGATATATCCGTAGCAATATCTAAATTATTTTGGTCAAAATTGAATAGATTTTCATTTTTACTATCAATGACTTCATCAAGATCATTTGTCTGATTTGAATAAACATAATGATTTAAAAAATTTAGGGTAAACATCAAAGTAAAGAAAACACAGATTATAATCTTTATATATTGTCTTTTTTGCCTTCCTTTCTTTCCTAAAGCATAGAATTTGAAAAAACTCATTTCAGATTGAATATAATTAATATTTTTTATAATAGTTTAATTTTCAATTTATATTTTTAAAAAATCCTTCTCTTTAAAATTTTTTCTGAAAGAATCAAAAAGATCAGAATATTAAGCAAAAATGTAAGAAATTACTCTCTTTGTTTCTTTTTTATAATTTCAGAAAGATTTGAGATATTTATCCGTATTTGTTCCATTGAATCACGGTCTCTAAGGGTAATACAATTATCATCTAATGATTCATAATCTATAGTTATACACCATTTTGTACCTAACTCATCTTGCCTTCGATATCTTTTTCCTATAGACCCTGCAGCATCATAAAAGGAACCTATACGATTTTCTAACAACTCTCTGTGGATCTTTAATGCGAATTTTCTGATATTTTCTTTATTCCTAACGAGAGGAAATACTGCTACTGTATTTGGTGCTAAATTTGGGTTGAGTTTTAAGATAATTCTTCCTTCTTCAACATTAAAGGTAGTTTCGAGCAAAGTATATATAATTCTATCAATTCCAAAAGCAATTTCAAGAACTTGAGGAACTTCCTTAATATTGGGGTCAGCTCCCATACTAATCTCAAAGTTTTGTTTTGAATATTCAGCATGCCTTCTCAAATCATAATCTGTTCTATCATGTATTCCACATATCTCAATCCATCCAAATTGTCTTGTTTTGATTTCCAAATCCCAAGCATCATCAGCATAATGAGCCCGTTCATTTAATGAATGTTGTCTAAATCTAATTAATTCTTCAGGGATACTCAGAACTTTTATTAAATAATGTGCCACATAAAGGCAAAATGCATAAGCAGGTTTTTTAAGAATTTTATCTTTTATAGCCTTATCGAGAGAAATAAGATTTGTTTTATCAATGCCTTTTTCTTGCATTTTCCAGTCTAAGAGTGGTAATTTGTTTAACTTTACTTCTTCATAATCTACAAATTCCATTTCTTGCTCTCTACTGATAAACATTTGGAGCTCAAATTGATCAAAAGACCTCATTCGTAGAACCCCTTGTCTAGGTGAGATTTCGTTTCTATATGCTTTGCCAAATTGGTAAATTTTAATAGGGTATTGTCTACGCGCATCTTGATCCAAACGATTGAAGAGTAAATATGTTGTAGTAGCAGTCTCAGGGCGTAGATAAGCAGTAACATTATTTCCTACAGATGTTTTTAACATCAAATTATATTCTTCAATTTTTTGAAAATTATTTCCACATTTAGGACAAGTTAGTTCATGTTTATTAATCAATTTCTCCATTTCCTCAAATGATAAGCCATCTATCATAAGATCAGGAAGATTTTCTTGAAGAAATTTATCTGCTCTATACAACGTGTTGCATTTATTACATCTCATTACGGGATCAATAAATCTTTCTAAGTGACCTGAAGCTTCCCAAACGATACTTGGCATGATTGTTGGGCACTCAACTTCCCCAAAACCAAAATAACGACATTCTTGTCTAAAAAGTTCTAATATATTATTTTTAAGAGCCATACCTGCTGGACCATAGGAATAAAAACCTGCAAATCCACCATAAATTTCCGGAGAAGGTCCCCAAATGAATCCACGACGCTTTACTAATGAATTAAACGTCTCAATGCTATTCTCGATTTTCATATAGTTTTTGAAAGTAATTGATAATATTTGTATTTTAAGAATTACTCAAATTGAAATAAATTTTTATACAACTAAAAGATAATAATATTATTTAAAGTAATTATAAAAATTGACTTATTATGATGCTTCAAGATACTTTTCAATATTTTGGGTTTTGGGATGCTATTGAAATGGGTCTCTATTTTATCATTGTAGGCTATTTCTTTTTATTGTTTTTCTACTTCCTATTAATTAGGTTTCGAACTTCAAAGAAATTATATTGGTTGTATTTTAGCTTGTTCTTTCTATGTTTTGGTATTGCACGAGTATTTTTTATAATATATTATTTTTACGCCCCAGAATTATTTGATGGAGCGAATGGTACTGAAGTTGTAGAGTTTTTAATGATTAATTATCGATTAGCTACATTTTTTACTTGGATGGGAACTGCTTGCGCCGTGGGAGTATTGGGAATTCTATTATTTCCGCCTGATACTCAGGTAGAAAAGAAGGAAGGGAAAGAGAGTGCAATTAAAGATTGGATTGCAAATAAAAATAACATGAAACTACTAATTCGGGTAGTATTATTTGTTGTACCTGTCATTATAGGAATTCTTGCGTTAACATTATCTGAATGGCTTTTCATGGATCCAGATTTTGTGTGGATGGTGGGTATGGGATATCAGATAATATTGTTAAGGTGACAATTGGTTCATGGGAATATCCTCTTGGGAGATTTTTCTTTAATTTCATTTTTATGCCATTGTTCCTGGCGTTAATTCCGTTTATCTTTCTGTATCTTGCCTGGAAAACTTTTGGAGTATTAAGAAAATCATATGCTTTAAATGCTATTGGGTTTCTCCTTTATTTTATTGGAGGAAGGATCTTACAAGGAGCACTTGATGTAGCGGATTTACCTCATGTAAGAGCGATATTACCACCATTAATAATATTGTTAGCACTCCTCATAATGGTAATAGCTAATAACTATGAACAGCTCAAATGATTTTGCTTATTTAAAACTTTAATTTTCATTTTTGTAATATTTGAGCTCTTAGTTTTTTATTATCTTTTCAAAAAAGATTAAAATTTTATAACTGAATCGCTTAAAATTTAATATATTTAGAATTATTTTTTAATGATAGAAATTAAAAAGTAGGAGAAAATCCTTGTCTGTACATGGTAACCAATATTTATTACCTTTTTTTATGAATAAAATTACAAAACGACCTACGATTCAAGGAAACGATGAATTATCCCTAACATTTTATCTTTTAACAAAGAATTTAAGCAAAAATGAGAAGATCCTTTCTTTTTCGAGACTTTTATGGCCCATTTTAAGTATACAAGGAACTATTGGCACACACATAATGTTGGATGGATTAGGTATTTTTAATAAGAGAGACAAATTTTCAAATCCCCCACGGCAACCGTTAGTTGGTCATATTCTAAGAAATATTGAAAACCGAACTAAGATAGAAGAACTGAATAAGTTAATAGATGTTTTAACTTATAAAGACACAGAAGCAGAAGAGATAGGTGAGGGTGAAGAATCTGAATATCAAACACTTAAAATAAATGGTTTGATAAATCCAGAGTTTCTTCAAACATTAACTATGATAATTCCACTTATAGAATACAAACCAATTATTGATTATACTGTCTTAGATCACAGTATTACCACGGAAATCGCTTTAAATATATCCGAGAATTATCGCAATATAATAAATACAATGAAGGGAAATGCTTTTAGGTGGAAAACTCAAACAGAATTGATAGAAAAAGAAGTCAGTAAATGGCTTATTAATTTAAACGTACAACTTAAAGACCTTGTTACTAGATATTCTAGTCAGTTGAATAAAGCGTCATCCACAATAGATCCAACCCAAATGGACCACAATGTGAAGTTAGAACAAGATAAAATCGATCAATGGAATGTAGAGGAGAAAAAAAAGATAATTGAAGGTATGTCAACATTGTTTAAAACATCTGAAAGACATCTTGAAGAGATGATTAAAAAAAATATATTTTTTACAAGTGGGGATTCCTTAAAAAGTAGGGTTTATGAAGATGTTTTGCCCCATTTTCAAAATCATTTTAATTATTTAAAAGATGAGGGAAGGAAATTTTTAGAATCTCTTGAAGGACTTAGCCAAAGATATGTCGAATTAAAAGAAAGAGCACGTCAAATAGATGAGGAAGCTAAAGTAAAACTAGAAAGGTTTAGAGAATCACAGAGTTTAAAATTAAAAGATAGAGATAAATTGCTCTCAGAATTTGAGAGCGAAAGAAAAGAAAAAATTTCTGGTCTAAAAATTCAAGAAGAAAAGATAGAAAGTGTGTTTGGTAATATTAACAAAATCATACAATCAAAACATAATACATGCTTACAAGAAGCTCAAGAGTTAGTTAGATGGTCATTAAATGACAATCAATCAGAGTTGTTTTCAAGACCTATACAATGGATTTATATACCTGTTTATGTCATGTTTATCGAAAATGAAAATAATATGGAAGAACGTATGAATATTTTATTTCCAGGATATATTAATAATGATCCAAATAATATTTATGAAAATATCTCAGATCCCTTGATGAAATTAAAAAATATTCTAATTGAGAGAATTGAAGATGATATGGCAGTGAGATCAAACTTTGAATTTTCATCCGAAAGTAAAAATTTGATAAAAGATGTGAATTTGAAGAAGAAAATACAGTTAGGCATTTCAAAATTAAAAGAAAAAGTTCTAATTAACGAAAATATTGAAGGAAAAATTCGGGAAAATCTTAATTTATTACCTTAATTTTAAAATATCTATTTTATCATGCCAAGATCTAAATTGGAGCTTAGAAAAAAAGTCAATCTTAAAAAGAGAAGAATTAGGGCATTATTTCTTTCTATAGAAACTAAGAAGAAACGAAAAGAAGTTGTAGACAAAACTACAGAAGAACTTTACCAAGATGGCATGGTATACATTCAGATGAGGCTTCCAGTAGAAAAAATTACTAAAGAATTTGAGGACAAATTAACAGATAAAATTGAACATAATATTATCCAAGGGAAAATTAGAGAAGCAACGAAAGAAGATCTTGATAATCTTAAAAATATATATAATCGAGCTTGGTTAACGAGTAATACTCCTTTCAGACCGATTACTAAAACTGATTTATTAACAATTCTTGAACATTCAGATACTATATTCTTCATTGGAAAAATATATGGTATTGATGCTGCATTTGTGCTCCTTGATTTTGAGGGCGAGAATAAAGAGTATGCCGTAATTGCTGCCTTAGCAGTCATTCCTCGATTTCAAAGGAGGGGTTTTGGAACTATACTGGGAATGGCAGCATGGAATCATTTAAAAGAACACTATCCCCATGTAAAGGAGATTAGATGTGAAGTATATAAAGATAATGTAGTATCATATGCTTTTATTAAAGGAATTGGATTTGAGGAATATGAGAGAAGAATTTATAAAAAAGAAGATTTTGAAATTGATGATAATTAAACATTATGTAAAGATCTGATTTTTTCATCTATTAAACCAAAATTATAATCATCAAGAAGCTCCTTATAATAATCTCGTGCTTTTTCAAAATTTTCTATAGCTATATCAGGCATTCTGATAGCAATATAGAGATCTCCTAGTTTATGGAGAACTTCAGCGGCTTCTTTTATATATTGTAGATCCTCATAAAGATCTAACGCATCTTCAAAATATTTTATCGAATTTGATTTATCCTTTTCATATTCTAAATACATTTTGCCAATTTTAAATTTAATTTGAGCACATTTCTTATTATCTCCGAATTTATGGTAAATTTCGCAAGATAAAATATAATATTCTATTGTTTTGTCCTTTTCACCTTTTATAGTGTATAACTCAGCTAAGCTTTCTAATATATCTCCCTGATTAATACTTTCCCCAATTTCGAAAATACGGACCGCTTCAAGACTTTTCAAAAAATTGCTTTCACCCTCTACTAGATTATCCCACAATAAATATAATTTTCCAAGATAAAGAAAACATTCCCATTCCAATTTTGCTCTCATATAAACAGACAGATTTTCACTTACTCTATCTATTAGTTGTAATGCATTATTTAACCTATCATTTGCTTGATCGTAATCTTCGCCTATTAAGTAATGCAATTTTCCATATTTTATATGGACTTGAATCATCCCATATGCATCTTCATTTTGCTTGAAAAATTCTGAATTTCTTGCTAGAATTCGTTTAATCCTCTCATATTCTTTTAGTAAGTAAAGAACTTCAACTAAATTGCTGGATGTTTTTATTTCCTCATACATTAACTTCTCTCGTTTAGATAAATCAAGAGCTTCCTGATAATATTTATAGGACTGTTCTAAATCTTTAACTGAATAATATATATTTCCTAGATTGTTTAAAACCTTGATTAATTTTTGATTTTCATTTACTTCTTTAAGGATTTCAAGAGATCTGTTAAAATGATAGATAGCTTGATCAAAAAATCCAGTATCTTCTTGAATGAGCCCAATTTCATTATGGCAAATTGCCATATTAAATAAATCATCTTCCTTTTCAAAATTTCTTAATGCCAATTCAAGATTTTTTATAGCATTACTTAAATCTCTCTTCTTATAATACAAGCTTGATTTTTCTAGTAATAATGAACCCGGTATTGGATCTCCTAATACTTCTTTTCTCTCTAACACATCATCAATTTTTTGTATTTCATGTTCAATTTCTTCGTCTTTTATTATTGTATCTTCATAATAATCATCTTCTTCTTCCATTTCAGGAGGAAAAAACTCAGGTTCACCAAATCCAGATCTTAAATTCCTATTTACTACCTTCCCTAGATTTGAAATTAAAGGTTTATTACAATTTGGGCAATATGGATAATCATCTTCAATTGATTGTTTACAGTAAGGGCAGACCTTCATAAATATAAAAATTTAATATGTTTATAACCGAAATCCTTTTATTAAAAAATAAAAATTAGCTTATTTATAATTAATATAATAAATAAGTTTTAGAAATAACAGGGTCTAATAAAATCCTTATAGGATTCTAATTTGAATAAGGTTTTAAAGAAGATATCTTGTTTTTTAACTTAATTTTCTAAAATCTTTCTTCTTTAAAATGATGGGATATTAACTATTTCATTAAGAACTTTTCAAATTGTGTGTGATAAAATGAATGATCAAATTATATTTAAACCCGAAAATGGGGTACTTCATATTATTTTTAACAGGGAGGAGAAAAGGAATGCCCTTACAAGAGTTATGTATGCCGGAATTGCTGAAGGAATTGAGATGGCAGAAAAAGATCCAGGTATCAAAGTCATTTTAATTTACGGTAATGGAAAATGTTTTTGTGCTGGGAATGATTTAAAAGATTTCCAAGATCTTGAGTGGTCATCGGGCACTAGACCATCAAGGAGTTGGACAGAATGGATTTTGACAGCTAAAAAACCTATAATAGCAGCTGTCCACGGATATGCAATCGGTGTCGGGGTTACTATGTTACTACACTTTGATTTAATCTATGCTGCTAAGGGATGTAGATTCCAATTTCCGTTCGTCAATTTGGGATTAGTACCAGAATTTGGATCAAGCTATAGACTTCCCGAATTAATAGGATACCAACGCGCTGCTGAACTATTTTATTTTGGAGATTGGTTTAATGCTGAAGAGGCAAATAAGATAGGTATTGTAAACAAAATCTTCCCCGAGAATGAGCTTATAGAAACGGTAACACGCTTGGCTGAAACTTTAGCAGAAAAACCTCCAGAGGCTTTACAAAAGACTAAAGAGTTAATTAAAAAGCATTATAAAGAAAATTTAGAAAAATTAATGCCAGAAGAAGGAGCCGAATTTGTAAGAAGACAGATATCTCCTGAAGCTCAAGAAGCTTTTAAAGCATTTTTTGAAAAAAGAAAACCAGATTTTTCAAAGTTTTCATGAAATTTCATTTTATGCTTTCTTTATACATCCTTAATTCTTCTATAATTTGTTTATCTTGTAAACCAAGTGATTGGAGCAAGACACTTAATTGAAGTTTAGCATTTTCAGCGTTAATTTTATTTGCTAAGTGTAAAGCTTTTATAAATTGATTTTTAGCTCCTTTAATTTCTCCTAAATAAAACAAAGTCTCCCCAACATAGCTTAAACCTTTAATAATTAACTCAGCATAGTTAGCATCAATTGCTATATTAGTACCTTTCTTAAAATATCGTAGAGCTTCTCCCATATTATTATTATTCTTTTCAAGAATTCCTAAGTTATAATATGATGTAATCATTCCTTTGAAGTCATTTATTTCTTTAAAAGCTTTTAATGTTTTCTTATAGAGTTCAAAGACCATATCCCATTTTTCGTTCTTTTCATAAATGTAAATTAACTTTCCTAGGCAATCTAATAAATTGTAGATATCATTATTATCAGAACAAATAGCGCTACAATCCAAAAATATATCACATGCTTCATCCAATTTGTTTAATTTTATCAAATTATTCCCAATTCCTTTTAAACAGGTGATTTTTTCTTGATTTTGCATTAAATCCTCATACATTTTATATGCTTTTTCATAATATTCGATAGACTTTGAATACTCACTTTTTTTATAAAATAATGTTCCTAATATTCCATAAACGGAAGCTTGTCCTAACCTATCTTTTTGCTTTTCGAAATGTTTTAAACAAATTAAATAATTTTTCTCCGAGTCATTATATTGTTCTAATTGTAGTTGAATTAAAGCAATATCACTTAATTCTTTAATATAGTTTGAATTTTTACCAATTTTTTCTAGATCTTCTAGATTTTCCTGTTTTTTATTTAATAAACGTTGTAATTCCTCTGTAGTAAGCTTTGCTTCATTCTTTGTCATAAAAATTCATGTAAATATTAGTTCCTTTATTTAATATCATCACAACATTTCTTCTAAAATTTCTGCTGCGTTCTTTACATACTGGAGACATTTTTTTTCAAATAATTCATTTTGAGAGTAATAGTTTTTACCTTCAGGTGTATTAATATCACAACCTAATAATTCCTTACAAATTACAGTGCCATTAATTCCTTGGAATTGATCAGAAAATTCTCGTATAAGCTGATATGTCTTTTCTTTCACTTCTGTATCCCCATTTATTCCCATACCATATTTTAAACCGATAACCATAAAAGCTGCAGACACTGCACCACATGTCCTCCCAAACTGTGCCATCCCACCGCCAAAACCAGTAGCCAATTTTAGAGCTGTATCTCGATTTAACCCGTATTGAATACCATATGTACTCAATATGGATTGAGCACAATTAAAATCTCCCTTAAAGGAAGAAACAGCTTTTTCTATTCTTGACATTTTGACTACCCGCTTTTTGTTTCGAAAATTATATTCTAAATCTATAAGAAATATAAAATTACTTATCTATTATATATTTAGAGAAAGTTCCTAATAAAAATCAAACAACATAAGTGAATAATTTTGAAAGTAAAAGCAAGATTATGGGAAAACTTAGATAACAATAAAGCTCAATGTCATGTTTGTGCAAATGAATGTATTATTTTACTTGGAAAAATGGGTATATGTCGAACGAGAAGGAATTTTGATGGAGAAATATTCACCTTAATTTATGGATCCCATATTTCTACTGGAAGTCTAGATCCTATTGAAAAAAAACCGCTCTATAATTTCTGGCCAGGTGCCACAACTTACTCAATAGCATCAATAGGATGTTCATTTAAGTGTCAAAATTGTCAAAATTGGTCTATATCTCAAGCTAATCCAACAGACAATGGAAAAAACGGATTTTATGATCTTGAGGGTTATCAGGGACGAGGAATGTCATTGGTGGAAATGACACCTGACCAGTTAGTTAAAAAAGTTGTTAAAAGTGGAGCAAAAACCTTAGCATACACATACAATGAACCCTTAATTTGGCACGAATGGATATTAGATACAGCAAAATTACTTAAAGAGAAAAGTATTAAAACAATTTTAGTAACTAATGGATACTCAACTCCAGAAGCTTCTAAAGAACTAATAGATGTAGGAATTGATGCCGCTAATATCGATATTAAAGCAATGTCAGATGTTTTCTATAAAAAAATATGTGGAGTCAAATCTGTTAAACCTGTTTTAGACACAGCTAAATATTTTAAAAATAATGGTATGCATGTTGAGATTACAAATTTAATTATCCCAGATCTAAATGATAGCAAAGAAGATATTTTGAAATTATGTAAATGGATTGTAGATAATTTAGGAAAAGATACTCCTACGCATTTTTCTGCTTATCATCCTGATTTTAAAGCCCCTTCTAAAAAAAGAACACCCTATGAAACTTTGGATTTGGCATACAAAATTGCAAAGGATGTGGGATTATATTTTCCCTATGTAGGTAATATAAACCATGAGCAGGGGAGTAATACATATTGCCCAAATTGTGGGTATTTATTATTTGAGAGAAGAGGATATAGTTTTAAGAAAATAGATGTTACTAATGAAAAAAAATGCCCAAAATGTGCCTATGAACTAAATCATGATATTATTGGAGAAATTAATAAAAATCCTTCTCATAAATTTAGCTTTTCTTAAAAAAGTAAAAGAATAAAAAAAAAAATTTATTAGAATACCCCAGAGATTGAGACCCCTATTACTACTAATAGAAATCCTTGAACCAGGCAAAAAAGGGCAAATATGACTGCTAAAGGTGGCCATGAAATTGCTTTAGAAATCGCCATAAAACCTGCAGTATAGAATTTTGCAGTGAGAGCAATAAGTGCGAAGATAATAATAAATATAATTGCTAATAAAATTTTAGGGTTTATAAACACCGCAATTAAATCAACCACGGTTTGTGGTATGAGCAAAGCCAGTAAGACTACGACCAAAGTAGCTGCTAGCATCCCAACAATACTAGCAAGAGGGAGATCATTCGCAGGTTTTACAAATGTTAAAATTCCAAATACAATTAATAGAATAGAAGTAAAAAGATTACGACCATCTTCAAGGTTTGCATATGCTATACTTGGAGGAATATCAAACATTAATCCAGAAACTCCCGCTATTATGCATAGTAAACCAACGATAAATCCTATATAGGTCAATCCTTTCAAGAATTTTGTCATATCGAAGTCCCAAGATTCCGTTTTCCTCTTTTTAAATGATTTTCTTCTTTTCGTTTCATACACAGCATAAAGCAACCATATAACTCCTAAAAGTAACATGAAGAATCCACCTAATTCACCTAGGGGTATCAAAAGGTTATCTTTAAAATCCCAAACAAAGATCAATTAATATCACGCTATAATTTAATTTTGGATATATTATTATATTGAATATATAAAACAATATTTATTAAAAATATATAGTCCAATATTTCAAAAAAAATAAGAAAGTAAATATTTAGATAAAAGAAACTGTTTTTTTAACATACTCAATGTAAGCATTTATTTCTTGCTTTTTCTTATCTTCATTCCAATCATATTCTGTTGCCATGATGTCAGCAACTATTTCAGCAGCTTTAGTCGCATTTTTATGAGACGATTATATCAAAAATTAGAGAATATCAAGAAAGAGAATGCAATACATCAAATTTTAAATGAAACAAGTTCTTCATTTCAAAATTTCAAGGAGATTTTAAAGCAAAATTTATATAAAACTACAGAATTAAACATGAATGAAAAATCTAAAATCATCAAGATTATTCAGAATGAAAAATTTGCTAAAGAAAATAAAGTGAAGCTAACTAATATATTAAGTAAGCTAAGTATAGAAGAATTAATTTCATTATTGGGAGAGGATTTTAAACAATATTCACAATCTTATGTGAAAAATAGATATTATTTTAATAAATTTAAAAAAATTATAATCTTCGATTTTTTAGACAAAAAAATAATAGAACAAGAAAAAGAAGATTCCGATATAGTAAAATATATAAAATCCGAAGAAAAGGACTCTTTTCTTAGCAATAATGAACAAACATATATTGTACCCAGGAAATGGTTTCTAATTAAAAATTCAGTTCTCAGACAGATTCGAGAAATTTTGAGAGATCGGAATATTACAGTTAAGGAAATTAATATAATTACTGGTAGCGATTTTTCCAAAATATCCAAAGGGCGTGCCATGAAAGAAGAAAGTTTTTTTAAATTAAATAATTTAGTTGGAAAAGATACATTGTTAAAATTATTTAATCAAGATTTTATACCTCATAATGTTAATATTGGAAATGATAAATATGTAGCATTAGCAAAAGACGAAATATCCGCAGAATTTATGGCAATAATGCTAGGAGATGGACACCTCGATAAAGATGGAAGTAGTTCTTCTATTGCGCTTAATATTACTGATGATCCTGATTATGTTAAATATGTTAAAAACGAAATTATAGATAAATTATTCAAAAACAATTCATTTTTTGTTGAAGATTTCAATTGTAAGCAATCTCCAAAACGTTTTGTACTCGTTTCTAAAAAAAAGTCTGTTCATTATGCAATTTATGAATTAGGAAAATCGGTTCGAAAGACAGGACTTATTCCAGGAAATAAAGTTAAAAATCAAGTCAGTGTTCCAGATTGGATTTATTATGATAGAAATGAAAACAAAATTTTAATAGTTTCTTCCTTAAGAGGTCTGTTTGATACTGATGGAAGTATTTCTGTTAATATGAAAAGAAACACTCTTAATTTAGCATTTTCAAATAGTTCTTTACCTCTTTGTGAAGATTTCATTCATATGTGTTCAATCTTAGGTATTAGGACGGGGGATGTCATAAAATGCCATAAAGAAAGTGGTAATACAGAATATAAAGTTTTTATTTCAAGTAAATCTCAGATTCAAGAATTTCTTAATAAAATAGAACCTCGAAAGATAAAAGAACAAGGAAGACGGATTTTTTTAGGATGCAAATTGATTCTTTTTAGTTTAAATAGAGATATAAAAGAATCAGTGGAACATAAAATTAAGGTTTGGAAAAGAAAAAATAATATAAAAAAATTTGAATACACTAAAAAAAATGCTGAACTACTAAAATTTTGGTGCGAGAATGAATTTTTAAGAAATAAAATAAAAAGTATATTTGAGTATTCTTTTAGAGGAAAGATCACAGATGAAATGATTGATAAGGCAATATCAAAAGCTCTGGAATATCGATATACTATATATAATATTGAGTTAGCAAAATTTTATGTTGATTTATATAAAAAGTTAGGAAATCTTTCTAGAATTAGGGAATATTTAAGGGATATAGGTACTTATGTTATTCCAGATAAAGAAACTATAAAAAATTATATAAATCAATATTTAGAAGAAGAAAAAGCAATTGACTCTATTAATTTTTTAAAAAGATATAAAATCACAAATATTACTCTTTATGAGGGTATTAATCGAATAAAATCTTTTCCAAAAAAGTTGCGTAATGTTATATGCGGTGTCTTGTATGATAAACTTCTAAATTTTTCTACTAACGTTAAGAACTCTTTAATAATTGAATATTTAAAGGCATATTTCATAAATAATGAAATTCTCCTATTGAACTGGCTTTTAGACGATAATAAAAATTTAAATTTCTCTCAAGCTTTAATATCTTATTTTATTGATCTAATTTTTTTAATTAAAGAAATTTTAAAACAACATGCTATTAATCGACATGTCAATATTCAATCATTATCAAGAATAAAAGAAATGCCTTTTAAGTATAGTGTAATTCGAGAAATTTTGAATTATTTAATTTCAGCTAAAAATTTAAAATAAAATTTATGAAACATAATTAAAGTAAATGAAAAATTTACCCGATAAATTCAAGAGTTTTCCTATTATAATCAAGGTAAGTTTCGATTTCCTGATCCTTTTTTTCTTCAGTCCAAGAGTATTCCTTTGTCATAAGTTCCGCTACTTTCTTTGTAGCTTCTAACACGGAACTCGGAGCTATCCAGAGAGACATCTCTGTTCGACGGCAAAATAGATCAATTAAATGCTGTGTCATTTCATATCTCAGACAATAAATTATTTCTGCCTTAATAAAGTCATTATCTTTAAGAATTTTTTCTTTAAGAGATTCACTATCTCTGATAATTTCAAGAATCTTTAAAGCTCCTTTTCCATATTGTTGATAAATATGGTCAGCTATATCTTCCTCTAATTGAATACCTGAATTTTTCAAGATTTTAAACCATTCTTGTTTGTCTAGGCTAATTATATATTTTTGTTTTGAAAAATTCTCCTGTCTTCTAATATTAGGAAATATCTCTTTTACTTCAATTTCTTTGAATAAATCCTCAGACATACTTCTGAATGCAGTCAACTTTCCACCTGTTATTGTTAACAAACCATCATCTGAGAAGAATATAATATGTTTTCGGGAGATTTCGCTCTCAGATTTACCTTTTTGCATAACTAAAGGTCTTATGCCAGCATAAGTTGATAAAATGTTGTCATAATCTAATTCAGCATTGGGAAAATAATGTTTTACTGAATTTATTAAGTAATCAGCATCATCTTTATTACAAATTGGATTTGCCAAATCATCTTTATAATCTGTATCAGTAGTCCCTATTATAGTAAATTTTTTATTTCGGGGTAATACAAAAAAGGCTCTATCATCAGAAATCGAGCGAATAATTGTAGCCATATTATTTTTAACATGTTCTCTTCTAAATTGTATATGAACTCCTTTTGTAGGGCGAATTAGTGGCTTTGGAATATCTTCTGGGTAATTTTCTAATAAATCATCAGTCCAAACACCTGTAGCATTTACCACTAAAGTTCCCTTTATTTCAAAATCAGATCTATTTTCTAAATCAGTACATTTTACCCCTACAATTTTTTCTTTATCATTGATATATCTGTTAACTTTACAATAATTGACTACATCTGCACCTCTAATAATAGCTTCTTTTAGGGTTTCAATAGTTAACCTAGCATCATCAACATTATTATCATAATAGACAGCACCACCTATGTTTCCTTCTTTAATAAACTCTGGTTCCATGCCAAAAATTTCTTCTGGTGAATACCATTTATGTTTTTTATAATTTTTAAAATCAGATTTTTCGTCACCTAAATAATCATAAATTCTACAAGCACCAAGTATATCTCGCTTCTTATATTTTCCACCTTCTAATGCAATAAATAGAAATGGTATTGGTCTTACTAAATGTGGGATATGTATTCTCATCCAATTTCTTTCTGTTGTTGATTCTTGAACAATATCCATTTCTCCAAGTCCTAAATATCTTATACCTCCATGTGCTAGTTTTGAACTCCTTGATGAGGTTCCAGCAGCAAAATCTTGTTTATCTACAACTGCAACTTTTAACTCTCTCATAGAAGCTTCTCTTGCAACACCTGCCCCTGTAATACCTGCACCTATTACGATAATATCATAATGAGTTTCTTGCAATCTTTTAATTATCTTTTGGCGATTTATATAATTCCAATCTTGATCGAATAATTTCTCAACTAATTCAGTCATTTACATCAAAGTTTTAAAGTGATTATTTGGTAATTAAGTTTCTTTGATTACTTTAATGTATCGATACCTTTTTTAAAAATTGTTTTGTCGTGTATTTTAAGGGTCTAGACTCAAATTTATCACTTGATGTACTATTAATGATAACGAAATTAGGCATTATTGGGTAACTTTATAATAAAGTTCTTGTACTAATTTAGAGTCATAAAACACCGATAATAAAACTTTAAAAATATTTAAAAAGTGAGATAAAATTATGAAGTCAAAAATATTGATAGTTGATGATGCAAAATTCGTAAGAAATAGAATAAAAAAAATTATAGGGAAAATGGATTTTGCTGAAGTTATCGGGGAAGCTTCTAATGGAGAAGATGCTGTATCATTATATAAAGATTTAAAGCCAGACTTAGTAACCATGGATTTGGTTATGCCTAATTATGACGGTCTTCAAGCGATTGAAGAAATAATGAAATTTGACAAATCCGCAAATATAATTGTTGTTAGTGCGATGGGACAAGAATTATCTATTATAGACGCTACTGAAAAAGGAGCAAAAGACTATATTAAAAAGCCGTTCAAAGATGATGATGTTTACGCCATAATTGAACGATTATTAAAAAATAATAAGAAATAATCTTCTTCTTTTCTTAAAAATTACAAATTAGGAAATCATTTCTTCTGATTATTATAATTACTTAACATATCTTTTATTGGTATTGTATATCTTCTTTGTATTATACTTCCAATAATTGATTTAAGATTAGTGGCATCGAATAGACATCATAATAATTGTGTTCTATGCACTCTTTAATTAATCCAATGTATCTATTAGGATTTTTTTGATATTTTTTATAACACACAGGCACCATACTACTTGGAAGCTCATTTTGTCTTCGCAATTTTAACAATTGCTCTTCAATGTTTGTAAGTGTATACCTTTCAAACATTCCTTTAAATCTTCGGCGGCAAATGTGATAAAGATCAATGTGATGAAATTTTGTATTGCTAATTTCATAAGGAGCATCTTCTTCAGAGATCATGGGATTTTCATCAAAATAATATAGTAAACGATTAGCTATGTAAGGTATATCAAATCGCTTTCCATTATATGAGACAAAACATTTAAAATTAGGAAGAATTTCCGCTTTTAGATGCTCACAAATAGCTATTTCCTCTTCTAAACTACGTGCAAAAAAAAGGTGGATTTCGTATTTTTGATTTTTAATAAAGCCAATTCCTGCAATAATTATGGCGTTATTATACAACCCTAACGTTTCAATATCAAGAAAGAGTAAATCTCCAATGTTGAAACAAAAACCAACATCTAAGTCATCAATGTACCTATTTTTCTTAAGACTTTCATAATCTTTTTTCTTTATTAATTCCAAAATGTAATTAGCAGACTCCCTGTATCTCAAATTTAAAAATCTCAAGTCTTTTAGTGTTCTTATACCTCTACCTTTTAACCTATTTTCTATAATTTCCCCAATGTAATGGACTGTTTTTAGGTTATATAACAACTTTTTTCTAGTTAGATAAAGCTTTAAGTCGCAAGGAAAGTTATCTTCTTGCCAAATTAATTCCATGAATTCTCCCATTTCATTGGTAATAATATGATAATTTTCTTGATATAGTTCTTCTAATTTCTTCCCTCGATATTGATCTACTAAATGGGTGATATCAAAGCTTTGAGTATCGTAAGAAACCATTATCTATAATAATTAGACCAATTTATTTAATAATTAATTCTCTCAAGATTTATAATAAAACTAAAATCGAGTTAGAATATAGAAGTTTAAAATTTATAGAAATATTATGCAATTCTCAAGAGACTATCATTAATAGTCTATTTTCGGAATAATATCCTCGACTTCTCTTCTGGTAGGTTTATGTTTAAAGAATCTTCGAGATTCACTATCCTCTAAAACATAATTAGAGCCTCCTCCGTGAAGCATACAATAGGAATCTAACAAACCTATTTCGTTAGCATATTGACGGGTGAATCCACGTCCTCCTAGGGTTCTGAAGCAATGGATGGCACTCTCAAATCCTAATTCAGTAGAGCTAATTTTTAACCCCATTGCATTAGCAGCCATTAATTTAGAACTTCCTAATTCTGGATGCTCATCCATTTGTCTTGCATATTGGATTAATGCTGAAAACATTAGATTTAATTCTCGGATTTTTTTAGAAATAGGAAATCGAATAACTTGATATTGGTGTAGTCTTTTTTCAAATTGCATACGCTGAAGAGCATAAGCATGAGAATAAGGAGTTTTTTCATTGCATCTCCAAGCGCTTCAGCGCTAATGAC
>JAHQWI010000143.1 GCA_029856085.1 Promethearchaeia archaeon
CACCACATTTCCCATAGGTTTCCCTAGGGATTCGGTTTGATCTATTCCGCTTTCGCTCGCCGTTACTCACGGAATCACTTTTGTTTTCTTTTCCTCCTGATACTAAAATGTTTTACTTCTCAGGGTTTCCCTTCCCATAAGGGAATCTTGCGGATTATTAGGCCGCAAGCGGATGTCCTATTCGAGAATCTCGGGGTCAGCGTCTTCATGCGACTAACCCGAGCTTATCGCAGCTTGTCACGCTCTTCATCGGTGCCCAAGCCAAGATATCCACCAAATAGTGGAGGCGTATTGGAGTCTAATTGAGGAAAGATTCAGATTACTTACCTAAGGGTTTACGTATTCAGAATTGGTAAAAAAATTTTAAATCGAGACGATTAATAAGTAGACTTTAATAATATAGGGAGTATGTTCTTATGAGCACGATTTTTCATGCTTGGCTTCGGTTCTCTTAAACCAACCAAGGTGGAGGTCAGTTTAAGCACTCACTTCCTGTGGCACCATTTTTCAGACCGAAATCGTTTTTGGTGTACTTCAGAGAGGCCTAAGCCAGCTATTGGCTGTATATCATCAATTATCGATGAGATATTTTTCTAACCAATAACTTGTCAATGAGCAGAATAATATTTTTCAAGTGACATTATTAATGCCATCGACGAAATATTAGAGTAAATGCTTCGTTAAAAATTTTATGGTCTAAATTCATAAAATTTAAAAGCCAAATTAGAGATTTTGAGATTTAATAAATAAGGAGTTAATAATTATTAATATCAAAAAAAACTTAATTAAAATCAGAAAACTAAGTGAATTTTAAAGTTTAAATACGAATATAGTTAATTATTAGCAATAGGAAATGATGATTTTGAAGATATCATAAAAGCATTTTCAAGATAGAGAGCTAAATATGGTTAGTAAGGTTTTGGTCGGTACATCTGGATGGGGTTATGATGAATGGATTGGTCCTTTTTATCCTAAAAGTTTAAAGCAAGAGGATTTTCTTTTGTTTTATTCTGAAGTTTTTTATACTAACGAGATTAATACCACGTTTTATAATGTTCCTTCGAGGTGGGTTGTTCAAAATTGGGTAAATAAAACACCAAGTAATTTTTTGTTTTCAGCAAAAATACCTCAAACAATAACACACAAGTATCAATTAGATATTGATTTATGCTTAAATGATTTAAATCATTATTTAGATTCAATGAAGCCATTAATTAATGCTAAAAAGTTGTTATCATTTTTAATTCAATTACCTCCAACTTTTAATAAAAGAGATCATTTTGGGAATTTAAAAGAATTTGTAAATAATTGGCCAGGAGATCTTAAATCAGAAAAATATCATTTAACCGTGGAGTTTAGGCATAAATCATGGATGGATGATGATGTATTTGAATATTTGAGAAAAAAGTCATTGACATATTGTGCTGTTATTGAGCCTTTATTACCTCCCAGAATGGATATAACCAATCCTGAATTGGCATATATTAGGTTTCATGGTTTTGGAAAAAAAATTTGGTTTGATTATTTTTTTAAGGAAGAAGAAATAAAGAGATGGGCACGATCAATAAGCGAAATAATTCCAAAAGTGGATAGAATTGGAATCTATTTTAATAATCATTTTTCCGGATATGCTGCGAAAAATTCTTTAATGTTAATGAAAGAATTGGCGCTCCAGCCAAGGAATTCACCAGAAAAAGTTAGCATTTTGGATGTTAAAAAGAAATCTGGAGAATATTCGAAAGGTCAAACAGATTTAGATAAGTTTTTAAAATAAATTTGAAAGAATATTTTGAGAATATATAGGATTTTTGAAGGAATTTGACTAGGAAAAAATTAAGAATTGGATTTATTGGAGCTGGGTCTATAGGTAGTTTATTTGGTGGATACTTAGCAAATATTAAATCTGATATTTATGAATTAGAAGTAATATTTTTTTGTATGAAAGAACATAAGGAAGCTATTAACACACGAGGCTTAAGGATTCATAAGAACCAAGATGTAAAAGAAATAAAAAATATGCTCGCTTATGAAAACGAAAAAATTTTAGAAGAAAATTTAGAAAAGGATTATTCTTTTAGATTTGATTATATTTTTCTTACAACAAAAACATACGATATAGAAAAAGCTGTACTTCAATATAAAAAACTTATTGATGTGAGCAACTGGTTAGTTATTTTACAGAATGGGATTGGAAACGAAGATATTGTGAGTAAATATTTATCGAAATCAAAGTTAATAAGGGTTGTAACTTCAAGTGGAGCATTTTTGGAATCACCAGGTAATTTAATTCATACGGGAGATGGATTTACAAAAATTGGTTTCCCATTTCTAGGAGATATCAGTAAGAATCGCGCTGAATTAGAAGAAGCAAATATGGATTTAAAAATTTTAAAGGAGCTTCTCCAATTAGCAGGTCTAGAAACTCAAATTGTAAAAGATATAAATAAAGAATCTTGGGAGAAAGTTTTTGTAAATGTAGGAATTAATGCTTTTGGGGCATTAGCAAATTTAAAAAATGGTCAATTATTGGAATCTAAAGGGTTAAAACATTTGATGGGTGAAGCTATTGAAGAAGCAGTTCAAGTTGCGAAAATGAAAAAGATTCAGCTATCTGATAAAGATTTTATCACTGAAACTTATAATGTTGCGAAAAGAACATCTGAAAATAAGAATTCGATGTTACAGGACATTTTGAATGGGATGGCTACTGAGATTGATTTCATTAATGGTAGGGTGTTAAAATATGCAAAAGAATTAGGTATTAAGGTTCCTATAAATGAATTATTAACTCACTTAATTAAAGGATTAGAATCTTCATCAATTTAACTTTTCTTTGCTTTTAGGGTCATGTAATAAGCATTTTCTCCGTCTCGATAATAATTTTTCTTGGTATTTGAGATTTGAAAGTTATATTGTTCATATAGTTTAATTGCGTTATAATTAGATATTCTTACTTCTAAAACATATTCATGAATCTTATATTTCTTTATCGTCTGCATGCTATTTGTTAATAAGCTCTTTGCTATTCCTCTCTTTCTATATTCTTGAGAGACAGCAATCGATACAAGATGCCCTTTATTGACATATCGTAAACTATCTAAAGAAGGAGTCTTTTCTACTCTCCACATTATGTAACCAATAATTTTTCCGAAACTATCTTGAGCTATTAGAAAAGATTCGGGATAATTATCAAGAATGCTCTTATAAAAGAAGTATGGATAGTCTTCTGGAAGTTCTTCTTCATTTACTTTTATTACACCGTCTAAATCATCCGAGTTACATCTTTTTATAATGATTCTTTGATTGCTTCTATTGTTAAAAGTATTTATCTTTGTATCTTTATTACTCGTCATCGTTTAACTTGCTCAAAAGATTAGTAACTCAAGAACAGCATTATTAATATATAAGTTATAATATTTGAAACTTTTAAGTTTTTATGTATCAAGAGAATTCATAAATTCATTATTTAAGGATTTTAAATGCTTCCACTTTTTGTTTTTCAATATGATCAATTATTAGATCCAGTGTGTTTTGAATATTCAATTTATTGTCAAAGTTATTCAGAATATCATTTAATTCGCTGTCATTTAATTTCTTTAATTGGTTTGCGATTTCTATCATTTTAGGTATGACTCTTATGATATTGTCGACTATTGTAATGTCAGCCCAAAGAGCGGTTCTACTTAAAGGATTTAAATCAACAGCTATTACTTTTTTATTTAATTTTTTCAATGCTTCTGTACGATCACCATCTTCCAAGGGGACCATGACAACATCTGCCTTTGCGATGAAATCTACTTTTCTTCTATTACTTTCAAGTCCTTCAAGTTCAATCATTTTTTCTTCATTGATTCCTTTAATATCCGTAGCTCCAGCTTTTTTTAAAACATCCTTGATGGCCCTAATTCGTCCTTCCTTGTAGTAAAATAAATTAATTTCAAGAGGAATATTTAATAATTTTGATAGAGTCACAAGTTCATTAGGGACTAAAGCAGCAACGTTTCCATTTACACTAATTACTGGTTTTTCTGCTATTAATAAAGCTGCTACAGCGGCTCTTATTGCATATTTCGCGGTTTTAGTTGTTTTTTCACCTATAATATAATCAAAACATTCACCTCTACCATGAGCTATCAATCCTGCTTCTGCAACTACTAAATTTTTCATCCCATCGATAATTTTGTGCCGAAATTTTAAACTTTGATATCGTGGGTGCGTTTTAGGTACTATATTGTTTTGATTTTCATTCAGAGCCATATAATTTCACATCTATTAAATAATGTTCTTTATATAGATTGGTATAAAGAAAAAATATTAATTTTTTGTATAATTTTTAATCATTATAGATGGATATGAGTGCAGTGGCAAAAAAGAAAACAAATGATTTAAAGATCTATAGAACGAAGCAGAAAATAGATGAACTTAAGAATAAAAAAGGGTTTCATACAGAGTTAATCTCATTGTATATTCCTCACGATAGGAAAATTTCAGATGTAACAAATCATTTAAAGAACGAAATTAGTGAAAGTCAAAATATTAAATCAAAATTAACCAGAAAGAATGTATTAGATAGCATTAATAGTCTCTTAGGACAATTAAAAAACATAAAAGAAGTGCCTGAAAATGGTTTAGTTATGTTTTCTGGGGCAATACCTCAAAATAACACCCCAGGTACAGAAAGAAATGAATTAACAATTGTAGAACCTCCTGATAGAGTTAAAACATTTAGATATCACTGTGCAAACGAATTTTTACTATGGCCTTTAGAGGACATGCTTACACCTACGGAGACTTATGGTTTATTAGTAATTGGTCGAAAAAAATCTGCTGTTGGTTATATTAAAGGAAACAGGGTAGAGGTTGTAAAAGAATTTACCTCTGGTATTCACTCGAAACATTCACAAGGTGGCCAATCACAAAGAAGATTTGAAAGATTAAACGAAGAAGCTGAAATCGCTTTCTATCGACGAATTTCTGAAAAGGTAAATGAGGTATTTTTAAAATTTGAAGATTTACAGGGTATTTTTGTAGGAGGTCCGGGTCCTTCAAAAGATAAATTTGTAAAAGATGAGAGTTTAGATTATAGATTACAGGATAAAATATTTGACACCGTAGATATTGGGTATGGTGGTGCTGAAGGAATTCGTGCTTTAATAGAAAAAGTTAAAGACCAAATCGAAAATGTTAAATATATTCGTGAAAAAGAAGCTATGCAGCGTTTTATGAAAGAGATTTCTAACGAGACAGGATTAGCTACTTATGGGTTAGAAGAAATACAAAGAGCATTGAACTACGGTGCTGTTGGTATGCTCTTGCTTTCTGAGAAGCTGGACACACATATAGTCAAATTAGGATGTTCAAATTGTGATTATAGCGAAAATAGAACTTTAAAGAAACGATCACTAAATAAATTTAAAGGAGATATCCAAGAAGAGAATTGCCCAAAATGTAGTTCAAATTCATTTAAAATTATTGAAATTAATTCAATGATTGAAGAGCTGGGAGTAATAGCTGAATCAACTGGCACAGACATAGAAATTTTATCAACTGAAACAGAAGAGGGTGAAATGTTATATAGTACTTTCGGTGGATTAGCTGCGATTCTTAGGTATAAAATTGACTATTAATAGTGAGAAGGTTTAAATAAATTTCATTCAAAATAACCAAAAAGGTGTAATTTCAAAAATGCAATTAAAGGATCTTTTATTAAATTTAAAAATGGTCATGTTTGGGGGTAAGGGGGGTGTAGGAAAAACGAGTTGTGCTACAAGTTCAGCAATTTGGGCAGCAGAGCATGGTAGAAATACATTGATAATAAGTACCGATCCTGCTCATTCTTTGGGAGATAGTTTAGGTGTTGAATTGTTACCGGGAGAACCTACTCCTATTGAAGGGATAGATAATCTTACTGCTTTAGAGATTAACCCTAAGGTGAATATGGCAGAATTTAAGGGAATAACTAATATAAATCCAATGGAAGAAATGGGTATGTCTGGATTAATGGAAAATATGCCACTTTTTGGGGACATGGAAGAATTAACTTCAATGACTCCTCCAGGAATTGATGAAGCTTTAGCTTTTGGAAAAATATTAGAGTTTGTTGAGACAAACCATGATTATGATTTAATTATATTTGACACTGCCCCCACAGGACATACTCTCAGATTTTTAAGCCTACCAGAAACTTTATCTGGATGGATAGGAAAACTGATAAAAATGAGAGTAAAAATAGGTAATATGTTTGGGGCTGTAAAAAGGCTATTTACACGTGAAGAAAAAGAAAAAGATAATTCATTAGATGTTCTGGAAAGATTAAATGAATCGATTTTAAATGCGAGAGAAGATCTTACAAATCCTATTAAGAATTCATTTATAATTGTAATGATCCCTGAGGAAATGGCTATTACAGAAACTGGACGCTTATTAAATGAATTAATAAAAAATAACATTTCCGTCTCTAATATAGTTGTGAATCAGTTATACCAAGATACTACTGAACTATGTGAATTTTGTAAAGCAAGAAGAGAAATGCAAGAAAAAAATTTAATAAAAATAAAAAAAATATTTAGAGAGAATTTGCATAAGAATTTAATTGAAGTACCTTTATTCAAGGAAGAAATAAGAGAATATGATAAACTAAAAGAAATGGGAGAATATTTGATTGAAAAATCCTATTGATTCAACTCTTTTAAATAACTGCAAAAAGTACAAATAGATGTATTTGTACACGGATAACCACAAGATTGGCATGTTAGATATTCTATTTTTTCATCATGATTATAGAGTATAGCCGACAATTCTAAAAAACCATTGAGTAAATTAAATTCTATTTCTGGACTATATTTTTTACATTCTTGAATAAAATCTAAGACTCTTTTTCTTACTATTGGATCTATCTCTCTATAGGGGCAATGTGAAGGGTAATAATTGAACTTTTTAATATTTGCATATAAGAAGATCTCTTCTTCAGGAATTCTCATTAATGGAGTAATTTTTTTAATAAAAAACTGATTTACTCTTGAATTTTCTTCCTTAAATAAATATTGATTTGCTATTAAGTGAAAACGTTTGTAGAGAATATTCATCAGAAAAGTTTCTGCTATGTCTGTAAGGTTATGTCCCATGGCTAAGATATTTCCTCCAAATTCTTTAGCTCCATCATTTAATAATCTTCTCCTTATTGTTGCACAATAATTACAAGCATATTTGTAATCAGTGAGGTTTTTTTTTATATTGATAATCTCATCTAAAGTTAGACCAACTTTTTCTTTAAACGAGATGATATGATGTTCGATGTTTAGTTCTTTACATATTTCAATTGCATTTTTAATGCTATTTTCTCTGTAGTCTTTTATGCCCTCGTCTATTGTTAATGCTATGAGTTGTTCAGGATTATAGAGGTTTTTTTGAATCATAGAGAGATTATATAAAAGAGTAAATGAATCTTTACCGCCAGAGAGTGCTACTATAATCTTGTCATTAGAGTTTAACATCTTATATTTTGAAATGGTTTTATATATATTTTTTTCGATGTTTTTCTCAAAACAATTAGGACAGAGGTTTTCACCTGAATATCTTCTCTCAATTACAACTGGATTGTTGCAATAAGAACATTTACCTTTCTTCAAGAAAATATTGTAATTAGTCATTAATACCATTTAAAAAATAAAATTTTAATGTTAAATCCAAAAGAAAAATCCACCAAATTTAATAAAAGATAAAATAAAATTACCTGCGATAATAAATAAGGTAATCGCTCTTATTGAATTGAGAATTAAATTCTTTATCTTTCTCTTCTCATCATAGTAATATTCATAAGAAATTTCAATTACCGCATCTTCAGTTAATTTTGTTTCTTCAGGAAGGTTCAATAAAACAGTATCCTTAAAGCCATCCCCAATTTTATCAATTATTTCAAATTTTTCTTCTGAAAGTTTAATTGTACTAGGTTCAATAAATTTTGATTGATCTTTTATTATAATATTTATAGAGTTTATTTTTTCAACGCGATACTCTGAAAGTTCATAATTTTTATCCGATTTTTTAAAATAAAACTTTTCTTTCTTTTTCTTTAATGATTTGTAATTTTCTCCTATACCCCAGTTAATTAATTCTTTAACAACCCTATCCCCATCAAACACAGGCAAAGGTAGCATATTAAATAAGGTAATACTAAACGCTATTATAAAAAGCCATGATAATTCTCTTAACCAAAATTCTGGCCAAAAACTAGTAAAGAATTTGGCAATATCATTCTTATACATAAAATAAGAATTACTAAAAATTCCAATTAAAACTCCATCTATCCTAAGATCTAAAGTATAATTAGCTGAATTTGTGCTAAAATTTATGTCATTTAAAACAATATCATTTTTAAAAGAAGAGGTATAAACTTTCTCTAATGTATCGCCATTTGAAACATTTATAGGTTTGTCATTGATTTTTTCTATAATTAATCCAACTGATAAATTTTTGTCAAAGTTGTTTCCCTCTTCAATCTCAGGAATAATTTCATTTATTTTTAAACCAAGACCATCAGATGTGTATTCATATCTAAGGCCTATATAATAACGTGGCCCTAAAGTAATATTTTTTTCTAGAAAAGCATCTGAAGATGGATTATAAATCTTTAGCGTTAAGCTATCATTAATTTCACACTTTAATGTCGTTTTATTGTTTAAAATACTATTCAAGGAGATTCCATTTAATTCATCAAGATACACATAATTCTCATCAGTAGTTTCTTTCTTTTTAATAGCAATTATGGCATCTCCTCTTGAGATGTTTTCATAGTTGAATCCGCCTTCTTCTTCTTTTAATACAGTATTTACTTGTGTTACTTGACGATAAAATGGTGCTATCATCAAAGGAAAACATAATAGCAAAATAAAAGCGATCCCTGCCGTAATTCCATTTACATATGTTCCTGCTGCTGCGATTCTTAACCGGGTATACCTATTAACCTTATTTGAATTTACAACTCTCTCATCAACTTCGACAAAAGCACCAAATCCAATAACGTAAAAAAGGCCCGCTCCAAGAACTCCTGTAGATTTAATATCTAACCCATCTGCACTCGCTGCAATTCCATGAGCAAATTCGTGAGTAGTAACAATGAATAACAATGGAAGAATTAAGTAAAAAAACAAGGGTAGGTCAATTGTTACTCCAGGAATGAGAGGTATTACTGCTTGTTCTATTCTAGGATTCACAATTAGGCTAATAAAATTTGTAAAAAAGAAGTAAAAGGCAAATATGACAAATCCAAATGAGATAAAGATTCCTATTGTCCAAAATATTTTCCAAAATTTTGGTGCTTTTCTGGAAATTTTTTTTATAAAGTTATTTAATTTTTTTGTTTTAAACATTGCTAACAAAGGGAAGAATAGATAAGCAGCACCTTCTTTCTTTCTTAATAAATAAACTAACGCTAAGACTATTAGCCAAAAGATTAAAGATAAAATGAACCAAGGATTGAGAAAAAAATCAAAAAATAGTGAATTTAAAAGTGACATATAGCTCTAATTATCTTATTAGATATTTTATTATGTAATTAAAATTGTAAGTTAAATTTTTTCCCTTTCCCTAATAAAATTTCATGATAAACAAATTTTACTTCAGAATATAAAACTAAAAATTAGTAATTCTAAAAAGTAAAACATTTAATTCTGGGGTTTATATTGTAATATATATAACAAGTATATGTCAGTACAAAGTAACCTCATAGATTTATTCAAAGCGGGGTGGGCTAGCCTGGTTTATGCCGCAGGGCTCATAACCCTGAGATCGTTCGTTCAAATCGAACCCCCGCTACCATTTCTAAGAAAATTGCTTTTAAGGAGAAATAAGTAGTATACAATAAAAATATAGAAAAAAGAACGAATGAACTATTACTCCTTTAATAATTATTTCTAAATTAAATAAAATTTGATTTTAAGGTATCAAAAGTAGTTATTGAATCATAATGAGTGAAAGAACTAGTTATAAAAGAAATCCAGCAATTCATTGTTGGATAAAACATATTGAAGAGAGTAAATATGACGAAAATGAGAATATTTTTCTAACAATCTTTGGAAAAGTTAAAAGAGTCCGACTAATCGCTACTATAATAGAAAAGAATGAAAAATTAATAGAACCTGATGAATTTGAAATTGAATTAGAAGATGAGTCAAAGGCAAATGTAAGATTAAATTTTAGTTTGGATGATAGTACAGGTCTGATTAGAGCATATAAAAATAAAGTTGATCCCGAAAGTTATAGTGTTTATGACGTTGGCGATATTGTTGATGTTGTTGGTCGTGTTAGCAAAAGGGGAGGATATATGTCATTATGGATAGAAATTATTAAGAAAGTAGAGGAACCCAATTTTGTTTTGTTAAGAAATGCTGAAATAATAAATCGTATTAAATCAGGAGATACCCAGGAAATTCCAGTTCTTTCTGATGTTAATAATCTATTCGAGAATGAATTTAATCATGCTGAAAGAGATGATCTGAAAGAGAAAGTGTACTCAGTAATTGAATCACATTCTACTAATGGTAAAGGAATAAATTTTGAGAAATTGAGGAAAGAAATAAAAATGCCGGATATTGAATTAAGATCCTATATCAATGATTTAATTTTAGAATCGCGAATTTATGAATCAGATAAAGATATTTTTGAATCATATTAAATTACCTTAAAATTCTAAACTTTATTTTAAATAAAGGAAAAATATTTTTCTTATGATTTATTTAATAATTATAAAATAATTAAATAGATGATTTGATAATGGATTTAAACAACTATGAGGATTTATTAGAGAAAGCGTATGAAAAAATACCCGAAAATGTAAAAAAATCCTCCAGATTCGAAACTCCTAAAGTAGAACTTAGAATCGAAAGTAGAAATACATTTATTACAAATTTCAATAAAATAATTAGTACTCTTAATAGAGATAGAAGACATTTTTTAGGTATTTTCCTAAAGAGCGCAGGAACAATGGGAGAAGTAAGAGGACAACAGTTATTTTTAAAGGGTCAATATAAAGAGCAAGTTTTAAATAGATTAATTGAAAATTATACAAAAACATATGTATTATGTAATATCTGTAATAAACCAGATACCCAAATTCAAAGAGAGGGTAAAAAACTTTATTTAAAATGTACTGCTTGTGGAGCCAGAGAAGAAATTAAAGAAAAATAAAAAATCAGAATAATAAAAAATTCATGAAAGTATATTTTAAGATTCACATTAGAGATGAATGTGAAACTATAGCATGCTGTGATGAAGAACTTCTTAATCAGGTCTTTATTGAGGGTAATTTGAAAATCGAGATATCTAATCGATTTTTTGGGGGAAAATTAATTAGGATAGAAGATGCTATAGATATTTTGAAACAAGCTCCTTTTTTCAATATAGTAGGAGAAAAGATAATTGAGAAAGCTATTGATTGCAAATTGTTACAGAGAGAAGGAGTTAGGTTTATAAATGGGGTACCAATGGCTATAAAGATGATATTTTAATGCCAAATCGATTTTGTGCGATATGTGGAAAAAGTTTAAATGAAGATTCTCCTCATTTTGGGATGTGCCTTAAGTGTTATTTAGAAGAAAATCCGTTATTTGAATTACCTAAGACCTTCTCTGTGAATGTTTGTATTGATTGTGGTAGTTATTCTAAAAAAAATGTTTGGATTGAACCTACTAAGGATGATTTGTTTTCTGTACTTCATGAGATTATTCAAAAATTTTTATTAAAATCACTGCTTAAAAATGAGCAAGTTGAGATTTTGTTTTCAACAAACGAGGACAGTATTGTGTATTCGTCAACAGGTTTAATAAGATCCGTTGAAGTAGTTGTTATGGGAAGATTGAAGGGATCAATAAATATCCATCATCAACAAGAAGTGAAATTAAATGTAAATCACATGCTATGCAGGAATTGTTCTAATTTGCGAGGTGGTACTTACTTCATATCAATTATTCAACTGCGAGTTAAAGATGAGAGCCAATTAGAGTTAGTTGAGAAAATTTTAATTGAAATAAACAAATATGTTAAAAATATTTTTGATAAAGACCATCGACAATATATTTCAAAGATCGAAGATCAAAAATATGGGGTAGATTTATATCTAAGTACAAACGAGTTAATGAATCATATAACAAAATTTCTAAAAGTAAAATATCATTTTTTATTAAAAAGATCAAAAAAATTAGTGGGAAGGGATAATCAGAAGGGTAAAAACCTATATAGATTAAAAGTTTTGATAAAATTTTTGCCTGTAGCCCATAATGATATAATTCTGATAGATAATCAAGATTTTATAGTAGAAAATATTACAAAAAACAAAATCATACTAAAAAATAAAAATAATATTAAATTGATAAAAGATTATTCTTACTTTTTTAATGAGAATATAATAATAAAAAAATAAAGAGGAGCACTTATTGGAAGATCCCGAAGATGAGATTGAAGAGGATAGTGAAGAATTCTTAGAGAATGAATCAGAAAAAAGGTTTAATACTAGTATTGACGAATTAGAAAAAATAAAAATTGATTATAAAAGAATTAAAAGAATCGACCAATCAAAGAAGAGAGCTGTCATTGAATCTGTTTTTGATGAACGCACCGTTTTTCATCTAAATAAAATATTAGTAAATGGGCCATTAAAACGAATAGAGGGAGTTATTTCTGCTGGAAAAGAGGCTAATGTTTATTTAGCGTATGATTTAGATGGAAAGGAAGTTGCAGTTAAAATTTATAAAATTGATAGCAATACCTCAAGATGGATGAAAAAATATATCATTGGAGATCCAAGATTTAAAAAAATTCCTCACAATGTTTCAAAAATTATCTTCCTTTGGGCAAGTAAAGAATTTAAAAATCTTAAGAGAGCGTATAAAGCAGATTTGAGAGTTCCTAAACCTTTATTTATTAGAAATAATATTTTAATAATGGAATATATTGGTTTTGAATCTATACCCGCTCCAGTTTTAAAAGATATCAAAAATCCTAAAGAACCAGTAAATCTCTTTAATGAGCTTTTAAGCTTTATTAAATTATTATATCAAAAGGCTAAATTGGTACATGGAGATCTAAGTGAATTCAATATCTTATATCATAACCAAAGTCCCGTCGTTATAGACATTTCTCAAGCTGTGGCTATCCAACACCCTAAAGCAGAGGTTTATTTAGCAAGAGATATTAAAAATATTTTTCAATATTTTGATAAATTAGGTATAGAAACTCCAAATCCAACAGATTTTTATTATGACGTACTTAATATTGAGGTTTAAAAAATTTTAATAACGTGGATATATTGAAAATAGGAAAAAATCGAATAGCGGTTTTGATAGGGACAGAGGGGAAAATTAAGAAAGAGATTGAAGAAAAACTTGGAGTAAAAATCAATTTAGATAGTAAAACAGGAGATTGTGAAGTTTTACCAAAATTAGATGACTCAAACTATAAACCGCTTAATGTCTACACCGCTCAAAAAGTAGTTAATGCAATTAATAGAGGATTTAACCCTATTAAAGCTATGAAATTACTCGAAGACAATTATGACCTTGAAGTATTTAATCTTTTTTCAATTTTGGGAAAATCAGAGAAACATATAAAAAGGGTTAAGGGACGGATAATTGGAAGAAATGGAGAAATGCGAAAAGCTCTTGAAAGGTTTACAGAATGCTATGTCTCTGTTTATGGGAAAACTGTGTCTGTAATAGCTGTTTATGAAAATCTTCAAATTGCCAGAAAAGCAATAAATATGTTAATAAAAGGAATACCTCACCATATAGTTTTAAAATTTTTAGAGAATAAATATAACGACAAGAAGAAAGAGGAATTTAGACAAATATATAAACCAGAATTCTAATTTTTATTCTGAAAATGTTTCGTTATAAATTTGTAAAACCTGATTTCCTAAATCTTTTCCATAAATTACATCTTTTAATTCCTTTATTAGATCAGACTGATTTTTTATATTTTCAACTGAATATATTTCATGATATTCTTCCTTTTTATAATTTTGAAGATAGACATCGAAACTTTTAACAGAAAATTGATTACTTTCATAGGATTTAAAGATAACAATACAACGAGGATAAATATTTTTTTCTTTTAAAAAAATCGCCCATCCATCATAGTAAAATTCAAGCTTAATACTGAATAGATCTTTCCATGATTGGGTTTTTTTTATAATTCCTTCAATTTCTTTTTGTATTTCTGGAGAGAATTTGTTAATCATACATTATAATCTAAAAAGAAATATAAAAAGGACTAGTCAAATGCAATTTCGCCAATATTGAAAATATCATCAGATAAACTTAGCTTTGAAGATTTTGTTTTGGTGGGATAGATAGACCTATTCATTGAATAACCACTACCAAAAATTTGAGGAGATTTAATTCCTGTTATCAACAACATAACCCTTATAAAACCATCAAATTCATCTGAAACTCGAGCACCCCAGATAACCATTGAATCATTCACATCCATTTTTTCAGAAATCTTTTTAGCCACAGAATTTGCCTCTGAAAGTGTCATATCATTTCCTCCGCATATATGAATCAAAGCTCCTTTTGCCCCTTCAATACTCACATCTAATAAGGGAGTATTTAAAGCATCATTAATTGCATCATCAACTCGACCTTCTTTCTTGTTTGATTCTCCAACTCCAACAATCGCAACTCCACCTGTACTTAAAATAGTTCTTACATCAGCGAAATCTAGATTGATTAAGGAAGGTAACGAGATTGTTTCTGTAATTCCTTTAACCATTGTTGCCAAAACTTCATCTGCAACACTAAATGCTTCAATTATTGGTAAATTTGGAGCTATTTCTAATAATCGATTATTATCGATTACCACCAAAGTATCAACATACCGTTTTAATAGGTTTAAGCCTATTTTAGCCTTATCAATACGACCTATTTCGGTTTCAAATGGTAGAGTTACTACTCCTACAACTATTGCCCCTTCAAGTTTGGCGATTTCAGCCACAATTGGTGCGCTTCCAGTTCCAGTTCCTCCTCCTTCACCACATGTAATAAAAACCAAATTAGATTCTCTTAACACTCTGGTTAAATCTTCCCGTGATTCTTCGGCTGCTGCTCTTCCTATCTCAGGGTTTCCTCCCGCACCTAATCCTTTTGTCAAATTTTTCCCAATTAATATTTTAACGTGAGATTCGACACTATCTAAATGTTGACAATCAGTATTAACAGCTACGCATGTAGCACCCCTTATTCCAATTTTCATTAATCTATCAACAGTATTATTTCCAGCACCACCACAACCAATAATTTTTATATTAGCATAGCCAAAGCTTTCAATTTGTGGGCTGACTATTTCTCTTTTACGCGCTTTTTTAATAAAAGATTCCATAATAAATCAAATAACCTATTTTTGCTACAAAATAGATATAATAAAAAAATTAGAATTAATGTATTATTGTGGTATTACAATTTTTTTATCTGATCTCAGCTTAATTTAGAGAAAAATCTTTGTCAAAATTAGGATCAAATATTTTTTTAATCTTACCGCCCTCAATTAGAATAATTATTGGTAAGGAATAAGGAAAACGATTTGAAAAAGTCAGACAATAAGCCCCTGTGTTTGTTACTATAACATTGTCTTCTTCTCTTAAATCTTGTGTAAAGAAGTAATTTTTTGCAAGAACATCTTGATCAGTAGGAATAATACCAGCTATCGAGGTTTTATATTTATGTGGTTCAGCAATCTGAGTGGCATTATAAAATCTTAAAGAACATCTTGCAAATTTAGGGCATATATGATTTCCGATGTCTATAAAAATCCACCGATCTTCACTTACTTTCACAATTTTAGATAAAAATAAACCAGAATCTCCTACAAAATATCTTCCAGGCTCAAAACTTATCTTTGGACATTTTAAATTAGATTTTTTGAAAGAGATCTTAATCAATTCAGCAATTTTTTTTAATTGATTTTGATCCATAACAGTAGCTTCTGGAAATCCTCCTCCTAGATTTACGTTCTCAAAGAATATATCATGTTTTAATAATAATTCTAAATTGAAAACTAAGGATTTTATGTTTTTTTCAAATTGTTCAATGTTGTTCATTTGGGTACCAAAATGTGATAATATTGAAGTTATTTTGATATTTTCATAGGTTGATATCGATTTTTCTAATAATTTGATTTTAGCTTCATCAAATTTAATACCCAATTTACTCTCATATTTCTGGGAGTTTACTCTAATACAGATATTTTGAACATGATTAAATTTTTGGGCAATAGTATTTATTTTTTTTAAATCCTTTATACTGTATATTATTATTTCTTTTATTCTGTTTTTAATGCTTAATTCTATAAGAGCATCTTGTAAATAAGGACTCCCAACTATTATTTTGTCAGGGGAAAATCCAAGTTTCAATGCTAATTTAAGTTCTGGCAAACTTACTACTTTTGCTCCAATACCTTCAGAACAAACAATTTTACAGATGTCAGGCAGGAAATTAGCTTTAAGCGAATAGAAACATTGAAAATTTTCAAATTCTTCATTGAAAATATTAACAAAGGACTTTATATTGTCTCTAATTCTTTTTTCTAAAAAGATAAGTAAAGGAGTCTCATACTTTTCGATTATCTTATCTAATGGTATTGAATCAATCAGAACTTCTCCATTATTTCTTATTAAGTATGGATTTCCTGAAATGTTCTTCATATTTTCATCAACTTTAGGTTTTTAATAAACTTTGATATGTATTATGTGTTTTTTCAGCTACTATATCCCAGGTGTAATTTTGAGAAACTCTATATTGACCAGCTAACCCGAATTTCTTTTTTAATTTTTTATTTTCTAGTAGCTTGATAACTTTTTGGGCAATATCTATGGGATTATCAAATTCAACTAAAAGACCATCAATGTTTTCCCTTATTACTTCAGGAGTCGCACCTATTCTCGCTCCGATAACTGGTGTTCCAGCCGCCCATGCTTCTAAAAAGGCTATTCCAAAAGCATCACTCCTACTGGGCATTAAATATATGTCAGCTTCTTTGAAAGCTGTTAATTTTTTTTTATCATAATAACCAGTTAAATTGTCTGGAGTGAAATTAATTATTCTAGTATATTTGAGTTTTTGAATTTTAGATAATTCATAATTGTAAGCTTTGGTCGAAGGTCCAATAAATACAAAATAAACATTTTTAATTTTTTCAAGAATATAAGGAATAGATCTTAAAATAGAAATAGCACCTTTTTCGTAATTCTTATATCCACAATAAAGTATTAATCTAAATTTTTTCTCCTTTTTATGAAAAAAGCTTTCTTTAAAATAATAGCTATTTAATTGCGTTTCATGGATACTTTCGAATCTTTTATAATCCACACCCATTGGGATAACAATTATCTTTTCCTTTTGAATTTTAAATTTATCAACTAAGATCTTTTTTTCAATATGTGTACAAGCAATTATATAGTCAAACTTGTTTAAAATTTCATTTAAAATTGAATCTGAATACCTCGGATTTGAAAAATGGAAAAATGGAGTACAAATCGTTGGTATATCTATAATTTTTCCAATGAGCAAGCTTATTATTAAATTAAAATATGGAAAAAATGTTGTATGGACTAAATCATAATTTTTATTTTTTTTATCAATGAAAAAATCTATTAAATCTTCTAAATAAGGGCCATTTTTAATAATTTTTTTTACACACTCACTACTAAGATTTAAAGAATTAAATGATTCTATACTTTTTAGCCTTAGAAAAATTTCTTTTTCTGAAATTCTGTAATTTATTGGAAATCTAACTATTTTCAAAGAGTTTACCTTATGGAAGAATCTATTATCAGATTTTATTAATCTTCCTGTAGGCTCCCTTAAAGCTTTAAAATCTATAGCATTAGAGGTAAAAACATCGATACTATAATTATATCTCGAAGTTAAGATCTCTGCCATTCTTTGGAAATAGAATTCAGCACCAGAAATGGCAGGAAAATACCTTGTTGGGAGATATAATATATTATTCAATAATTTGATGAATATTTTTTAAATTTTAAATAATATTATATTTAAAGACGGTTACTTTAATTCATTTGAGAATATGTCAGATTTGTTATTGAAGCTATTTGAAAAAGCTAAACAAAAAAAAATGTTGGATGATGAATTTATATCATTCCTAGAAAGTATATTTCCTGAAAAATCTATAGATGTTATTGAAACTTTGAAGAGAGGAATCACGAAATATGTTTATGAACCGTCAAATAGAATCGTATGGACAGTTATGGGTACAAATCAAGAGCATTTAGTATACCCCAAATTATTTTGTTCTTGTCAAGATTTCTACAAAAATGTAGTTATTCATAAAAAAAGAAATTATTGTAAGCATATAGTAGCTCAGATAATAAGTGAAGGATTTAAGAATTTCAAAGAAGTCAAACTTAAAGAAAATAAATTCAAAGATCTGGTAAAAGAATTGAAGTTAAACATGTAGTTTCTCGATTTTCTCAACTATTTTACAGTGATCTCTTTACGACTCCATTGCTTCAAGTAATTATTAAATTCCTCTATGCTTATTTCATGAGGTATTTTGATTTGGTTGGTTACTTCTAATTTTCTAATTTTAAACATTAGTTTCTTGTTTTTCCGATAAAATTTTTCTGCTTTTGGATATTCTTCCTTGAAGATGGTTCTTAACTTTTCCATATCTGCAGTTTCTAAATTATCATAGTTCTCGACAACAAAATTACATAATGGGTCAATGGAAATTGCGAAATTAAAAGCATCTTGGCGCTTTAACGCTAAAGGATATGCTTGACAAGCTAAGGGTTTCATATCATGGATTGTACAACCTTTCGATTTAGCATAAAAAGGACATCCTTGTGTTTCATTATCTAACCTTATTCGATATGTTAGGACTAAAATATTCTCATTATTTATATCTGGAAAAACTAAGTCTTCAATTATCTTGAAATTAACGCCCCTCTCTTTTGCTATATCAATCATTTTATCAGCTTCATCTGGATATATGGGTATTCTTTTAACATAATCTCCAGGAACCTCATGGCAACAAGTACCACACAGTTTACACTTATATACTAGATCTATCATTGATTCTTATTTTATGTTATAAAAACTAATAGTATACTACTTAATTTAGGTATCACCTAAAAAATATCTTTTGGATAATACGAAAATATTACTTTTACACTAAACATTGTGTCTATGAGGATAATATATCCATTTTAAACTGATAAAAATACCCTATTATTAGATACATTTTAGTGAAAAGAAGGTTTAATATATGGAAGGAATAAGAATTATTCAACATGTCAACCTTTCTAAGGAACAATTCATAAAGCCATTATGCATTTTAGGAATGCCAGGAATTGCCGATGTAGGCAAATTTGCTTTAGATTCATTAATAGGACAACTTAATGCCAAAAATTTAATGGATATCATTTTTGATGATTATCCAGCAGGAGCAATCGTTGACGATAGTATATTATCTGCCCCTAAGGCAGAAATATTATATTGGAAAGATCCAAATGAATTAAGAGACATTATATTAATAACTGCTGATGCTCAAAGTTTAACCCCTAAGGGAATTTATCGCATCTCTAATTTCCTTACAGAAATAATTAATAACTATGGGATCAAACTAATCGTTGCGCTGGGTGCCTACCCTATAAGCAGTCGAAAAATTAATTCAAAAATTCCCAAAATATTTGCCAGCTCTACAAATCGAGAAATATTAGAAAATTACTTAGTTGTAACTAATTGTCAAAAAATTCAGAAAGGGGTGATAATAGGTGCGAATGGATTAATTCCAACACTAGCAAAAGCACAGTTTAACATTGATGGATTAGTTTTTCTTGCCGAAACAGATAATATGGCAATGATTAATGAAGATATTACAGATTTAAGAGCTTCAATTACTCTTTTAGAAATGCTTAAAACATCATTTACTTTACCAATTAAAAAGAAATATTCATTGGAAAATATTGAAGATATTACAAAAAATCTTCAAATTAAAAAAGATCAATTAGAAAAAGATCTTGATACACTCCAACTTGTAGACACAGATGATAAAAGAAAATCGCTCTACATATAGGAATTTTTTTTTTTTTAATTTCATTTCTTTTTCATAAAACTTTTTCAGAATTACAGTTTTTAAGCAAAAAATATTTTAATCATAAAATATTTGAATATAATATGAAATATGTGTGTGCTAGAAAGAGTTGCGGTAAAGAAGTAAGTAAAAAAGAATTGAGCGCACTTCCAGGTATTAAATGTTCTCATTGTGGATTTCGTATTTTATATAAAAAAAGACCAGATGTAATAAAAAGGATTAAGGTTCTTTAGAATTCTCTAGTATTAAACACATGAATTAAGCAAATTTTATAATACTAGTTTTTTATTAAACGTTTAAATTGTATTTCAAATGATTAACTAATTCTTTATACCTATTTCGTATAGTTGCTTCTGTAACTCCTGCTGCGATTGAAATTTCTTTTTGAGTTCGCCTTTCTCCTTCTTGTATTGCAGCAACATACAATGCTGCACCAGCTAGACCGGTTGGAGCCTTTCCTGCAGTAATTCGATGGAGATCAGCAAGTTCTAGAATTGATGCAGCTCTATTTTGAGTTCTCCCTGATAATTTTAAATCAGCACAAAATCGAGGGATGAAATTTATTGGAGAAGAAACATGGATATTTAATTTAAGCTCATTTAATATTAATCTATAACATCTAGCGATCTTTTTTTTATCAACTGAAGCAAATTCTATAAAATCATCTAAGGTTTTCGGTATATTATTTAATCTACAGGATAGATAGATTGATGCAATCAACATTGCTTCAATTGATCTTCCTCTGATTAAATTTTTATTAGCCATTTTTCTGTAAATATGAGCTGCAGATTCTTTTATATCTTTAGAAAGGTTTAGTTGTGAAGCAAACCGATCTAATTCATTCATTGCATATGCTAGGTTTCTATCAATAGATTTATTGGTTCGGGTTCTCACATGCCATTTCCTTAAACGGTAGACTTCAGCCTTCATTTTTGGACTTATTGTTTTCCCAAAAGCGTCCTTATTTTTCCAACCTATCATAGTACTTAATCCTTTATCATGTAGAGTTAAAGTTGTAGGTGCTCCAACTCTCGCTTTTCTATTTGCCTCTTCAGAAGTGAATGCTCTCCATTCGGGACCTAAATCTATGACTCTTTGGCTTAAAACTAAACCACAATCATTACAAACTATCTCACCGCGGGTATCATCAGAGATTAAATTTTTGTTACCACATTCTGGGCATAAATTTAAATTTTTTTGAGGTATTGAAAGATCCACCAAAGTCAACCCTTTAAAAATTCTATTCTTTAATTCTCATAATCAATCTTGCACATATAAATATTTGCGTTTTGAGGATTTATCCATTAATAATAATCTCATTTTTTCATTTTTGTTTATTGACTTAGATCGAAATATTTTAATAAGTTTGTTCTTTCTCTTAATATAATGCGACATTTTTATAAGACACACGGAAAACATTGTTATCTTCGATCCTTTCAAACAAAATGCTCAAAGTGTGGTGCAGATGTATTATATTGGGAGTGCAGGCATGGAAGTAAAGTTTTTTTTAATTACCCCCCATATGGAAAATTGATAAGGCATATTTGTCGGCACACTACGGGAAAACTAAAAGCAAAGACAGATTTTCCTGTTATTGTTAAAATACCTAAAGGACTTTTAGAAAAAGAGTCACCAAGTTGTCCTGCATGCGGTAAATTGTTTAAAAACCTGAAAAATCTTAATGATCACATTAATAATTTGAAAAAACAAGATGATTTACATCAAGATTTCGATAAAAACAAACTGAATTTTGAATTAGGATATCGAGAAAAAAGTCAAGCTAACTCTGATAATTATAAATTGTATTATAAACCAAAATTTGGAAAAATAAATTTTAAAAAAAAGAAATAAAATGCCATATTAATGTTATAGATAAATTTTTAAAAAATCAGTTTATAATTATTTTATAATAAAATGTAATTTCGCTAATTTTTAAAAGGCTATTATTTAACCATAAGAAAAAGGAAAAAAAAATGCCAGTAGATCCTGCAACCGCAGTATATAATTTGATGCAATCAGATCCTAACATTATTGCAGCAACAGTAATTAAAGGTAAAGAAATTATTTATACCACAGATAATTGGGATATTAGTGGAGATGTTGACAGAATAGTATCAAGTTGGATGGGTCAAAATGCTCAATTCGTAATGGTTTCTGGAGTAAAATATTCGGTGTTGCAGATGGAGACTGAACGTTTAGTTGCTATATCTTTGAAAGGGGAAGGAAGTATATGTGCAGCAAAAGATGAGGAGCATAAACTTATTTGCTATCTTCAGCCAGATGGAGATGCTCGTGGAGCTGCAATGGATGTTCAAAGAGCACTAGGCACAATGAGCACAACAGGACCATATATGGATGCGAATGCCCAAATAGGTCAAAAAGCATCTCAGATGGGAGGTGCTTCTACTACGGGTGGAACAACTGCCGTTGGGGGCGGTCCTAGTATAGATCCACAACTACAAGGTGAGATTAAAGCCTTCTTGGATTGGATTAAGGATAGTGAGGGTTTAGCAGGATATGTAAGTTATTATCTTCAACAAAATAATGCTCAAATCATTTCTGATTTATCTAAAATATACAGTGAATTAAGACAAATTTTTGGAGTCTAAATTATATTTTTAGATGAAGATCTTTCAAAACTTGAAAGTCTTTAAAAAAATCAATAGATTTTTTGTCAAAATTTTTTTATTATTTCAGATATCATATTATTAGTTAAATCTGAAATATATTCTAATAGTGACAATTTTGGATACCGATAAAAAATCAGATAAGAAAGAAATAAAGCACAAACAAATTGAATCTAAAAAACAAGATGTGACAAAAGTGAAAAATGTTGATGGAAAAATCGCTGATGCAAAACCAAAAGAAGTAAATGATCAACCAGATTATTCAACAAAAGAACACAAGGATCTTGATATACCTTCTGTTCCTGAACCCCCAAAGAAAAAAGATAAAATATCAATAAATTCTCCAGATCTAACACCAGATGTTCTAAAGAGGATTAAAAAAATAGAATCTCCTGATATGAAGGTAGTTTTAGTAAATTGTGATAGATGTAAAGCGGTTATCCCTATTCCAGTACCAAAAAAAGTTGTCAGTGAATCAGAATTACCTATTGTTCCTGTAAGCTATGTTCATAAAAATCTTGAAAAAAAAGATCAACATTGCATAACAATTCATTTAGATCATGATTTTGATATTAGAAGACAAAGACTTTCTGATGTAGTTATTTCCTCAGATTGATTTTTTTTAATTTTAGACAATAAATACACCATTTAAAACGGAATTAGAAAAAGAATAGATATAACTATGAAATTATTAGTTGAACGTAATATTAAAATTGATGATTATATCATTTATTTAAACATTTTCAAGTTGTATAAGAGTTTTTTATTGCTTATCTCTGATCAAGAAGATTTAGGAATAGGAAACGTTACTTTAGGAAGTCCTCCCATAGTTGAAGGGATTAAATCACCCACAGCGTCTTATAATTTATTTGGCATGAATAGTAAGTTATTAAGCACAATAATTGCTGAAAAAGCTTCTAATGCATTGAATGCTCCTGTCTTACTCCTCTTATTTCTGAGAAATAAGAAAAAGGACGAAGATATCATTAAACCCTTAGTTAATTTTATAAACGAAGTTTTAAATGAGATAATCAAAAAAGAATAAAGATGCAGAGAGAGGGATTTCCAAAAGGGTGCGAAGTGCAAAAAATGAAGCAAAACTATCTTATTTGAACCCCCGTAGGCCTATGCCAATGGATCTTGAGTCCATCACCGTTAATCGTTCGATTAGTATCAAACTTTGACCATGCTTGGTTATCTCTGCATTTCTTATATTGATATAGTTATATTAATTATAGATTCTTTAATCAATTTATTATTTAGCTAAGTAAATAAACTACTTTTACAAGTAATATATAAAATTAGAGATGAGGTTTGGTTATAAATCTTTCTTAACCGCTGAACAATGGTAATACGAACATGAATAGCATCATAGCAACCATCATAACAATTAAGAATACGCATTGAAACCTTCCCTTTTTCTTTTGTTTTCTTTCACGTTCTATCATATTATCACTACAATTCTGACTACAAACTTTTTTATCTGTTGGCATAGCTTTGCCACAAACAGGGCAATGACTATGGGGACCCCATTTCTTTTTTATTTGATCTTTCCATGAAGATTGAGACATTTTATTTTCCTATCTATGATCCTAATCTGTAATTAATTTTTATAAAAATTTATTAGTTAAAATAATTTATGATTTCTCTATTGCTTTGAGATTTCTGTTCTATTTATGTCTTTATCTCCATCCCAAAACTTACTGAAGTTATTTAAATCTTTCCCAGACATAACATTAACTCTAATATCACTGCGTTTTAAAATTTGTAAAGAAACAGTATCGAAAATTCGATATTCTCCAGCAGCAGCTTGTTTATCATTTGCTATATTTAATATTATCTCTTGTAGTTGATCATAGTTTAGATGCTTTAGCAATTTTGCATCGGTGAATTCCTTAGGATCTTTTTCACAAATACCTGCTACATCAGTGAGAATTATTAAAT
>JAHQWI010000144.1 GCA_029856085.1 Promethearchaeia archaeon
GTTTTTTCCAATTCAATTTTATCGATAGCATCAAGAATCGATTTTCTTTCTCTCTGGATGGTTTGCCGGCGCATATCTATCTCATCAAATCTTTCCTTTACTGTGTCATATTGTTCAATAGCTTTTAAATTGACAGGTTCAAGAGATTTTTTATTATTAGTGACCTCTACAATCTCGGATTGCAATTCAGGTTCTGAGAGATCATCTGTAACAGGTGGTAATGACCCGTATTCCTTTGATCGATGGAAAAGAGTTTCAATTTGATCAGCACAAATGAGTTTTTTAGATTCAAAGTTGTTCTTTTTTGAATTTTCCATAGAATGGTCTGCTTTTAAATCTGATATGAGTTTTTGATATTGTTTTTGTTTCCTCCAAGATTCATCTTTTTCTTGAGTAAATTTATCAATTTCTCCCTGTTTTTCGTCTTTCTTTTCGTTTTCTGTGGTTAATTCTGTTTGATAGCTTTCTAATTCTTTGATTAACGCTTCTATTTGTTTCTCAGTATTACTGATCTCCTGGTTTAATTCATAAATTTTCTGTTCTCTTTCTTTATTTTTATTTAACTCATTTAATCTTTTTTGCTGTTTTTGCAGATCTTTATTAAATTTATTTAATTTCTTTTGGGCGTCTTTTTGTGATTCTACTTCTTTAGTTTTCTCACTTCTTAATGAATCTATTATATCTTGCTTTTTTTCAACATTTATTTGAATTTTATTAACTTCAGAGTTAAGTTCATCCACATCTTTTAAACAGGTTTCAACGTTATTTTTTGCATCAATATTCTCCTTTTTAATGTCTTCAATTGAATTAATGATTCTCATTACATTTTCAAGTGCGCGTAAGCGGTCCATGGTGTCTTCTAATTCTATATTTTTTTCTTCGATCTGTTTCTGAATGTTTTCGCTTATTTCCCAGAATTTTTCCTTCTGTGAAATTAGAGCATTAATTTCGTTTTGAAATGAATTTTGTTCTTCGTGTATTTTTTCAATACTTTCTTCTGCATTAACAATTAAATTTTTCTTTTCATCTATTGAACTGTTTAATTTCTGTATATTTTCATCTATTTCTGATAAGTTTTCGAATAAATTCTGAATTCCATGCAATTCCTGCAAATTTTCCCTTAAATTTTCTAATTCTGCTTGTTCTTTCTCAATGTCCTCTTGAATTTTAGAGATATCATCCCAGTATGTATCTTTAAGTTCTTCTAATTTTTTTATTTCTACATCTACATCTTTAATTTCTTTTTCTCTTTCACTAATTATTCCGTCTCTTTCATTGGTTTCTTCTTCAGCTTTTTTAATCCTTTCATTTATCTCTTGATTTCTTTTATTTATTTCTTCAAGTCTTCGATTAAAGGCAGAAAGATTTTCGGAATAATGTTTATTTTGAATATTGGCCTCTGTTAATCTTTTCTCAGTGAGATTAAAATCATCCATCTGAGAGTTTATGTTTTCAGAAATTTCATCAAGCTGTTTGTATAATTCTTGACTTTTAGACATAGTTAACTTTCTTAAGGATAAATAAACGTTTTCGAGAATTTCCATAAGATCTTGAACAAAATTATCGAAATTTGTAGTCGAAGCTTGGACTTCTACATCAGCAGACTCCTTTACTCTCTCAATTAATTGCCCAATTGTGGTATCAGCATTATCAGTAAATAATTTTAAAGTCTTCATAATAGGTTTTAGCATTCCTGTCATTTCTGTAGCTTGTTCTGTATCATCCCCAATTTCTTCGACAGATTTCATTATATCTACAAGATCTAAAACGAATTTCTTAAAGTCTTCAGCTGAAGTCTCAATTGCCTCTGCGTTTGATTGTTGTATATTACTTTTTATGGATTCAACAGAAATATTAATGTTTTGAGTGAGCATGTTTAAAATCTGTAGAATTCCAGTAATGTCCGTCGTATTTTTCTCATATTCAGCTTCGGAAGATTCAATTTTTTTTAATATACTCTCTTTTTCTTTTGTAAGATCTTCTAAACGTCTTTTGATGTTCACATTTTTATTATTAGATTTTTCGAGATCTTTTTCAATATCTAAAAGATTTTTATTCAAAGTAGACACTTGTAAATCTAATTTATTTTTCTCTCGTTCTAATTTTGTTGATTCTTTTGCAAATATTTTTAACTCAGTGTTAATATTTTCAATCTTTCCCTTATTATCGTTGATTTCGGATTCTAAAGAATATTTTTTCATCCTGAACAATTCTAAGTTTTGCTCATTCTTTTTGTAACTTGAATTTTGTTCTCTTAATTTTCCTCTTAAATCATTTATAGTTTTGTTCCTATTCTCATTTTCCCTTAATAATTCTTTAACAACATCCTCTGTATCTTTACCTTTACTTAATTCCTGGATTCTTTTCTCAATCGAGATTTTTTTATCATTTAAATTTTGAATATTATTGTTATTCATATTAATCTCAGTATTTAATGAAGATAAATTAGATTGTAGGTTTAATAGTTTTGAATTTAGTTGGTTTTTGTCCTCTTGAATAGTAGTGATTTTATTCTCTAGATCTTTTCTGTTTTGATTTTCCTCGATAACTTTAACTTTTAGGTTATCTATCTGTTTTCTAATTTCGCCTTCTTCCTTTTTTGTATCCCTAATAGCTTCATCTATACTTTCTGCATCTTTTTTTAATTTGTTCAATTCATTTTCTAATTTGATTTTTTTATCTTCATTCTTTTTTATATTTTCTTTAAGAACTTTAATTTGAGCTTTATTTGAAGATATGTTTTGTTGTATTTTGGAGATTTCTGCCTTAAAAAGTGATTTTTCTTCCTCATTATCTTTAACTTTTGTATCAATTTCAGCCTGAGTTTGTTGTCTTCTTTCTATTTCTTTTTTAGCCTCTTCAATGATATTTTCACATTCAGATATATCATTCGATGCACTCTCTATTAATGAATCGATACTTTGGCCTTCTTCAAGAACCATCTGTAGATTTTCTAAATTTTTAATTTCGAGGGTGAGTTTTTCTATTGATTTTCTAGCAAGATTTGACGTGGTTTGGCTGGAGGAGATTTTTGTTTTTAATTGTGTGATATTCTCATTAATTTCCTCTCTTTCTTTCTCTTTCTCAGTTATAGTTTTTTGAATATTATCCATTACAAGTGATTCTTGTTTGAGTAAGGCGTCTTGTCTACTAATTTTTTCTTTTAATTCTTCAATTATTTTCAAAGAGTTTTCAATTTTTTTTTCTAAATCTTCTTCCTCTTCTCTTAATTTTGAAATTTTCAGAGCAATTAACTGTGATTTTAAAAAATTTATTTTTTCATCTAATTCCGTCCATGCTAGAGCATCATTTTTCTCTTTTTCAACTTTTTTAAGTTGAGATGATACTTCTTTAAAAATTGCTTCAAATTGTCCTAAATCTCTCTCTGCTTTTTCCAATTCTTTTAATGTTGCATCTTTCATTTCATCATATTTTTGAAGACCTATTAGATCTTCAATGAAAAATCTACGGTTTTCTGTATTCATATGTGTTAACTCAACTATCTTTCCTTGTAGGACAAATTGATTACTACCATCAGGATCAATATTTGCTGCTGCTAAAGCATTAAGAATTTGTTGACGAGTGGTTTTTCTTCCATTCATTTTATAACCACCGCCTCCACCTCTTTTTATTGTACGTGTGATTTCAAAAGTATCAGTTCCACCAGGAAAAACATTCTCAGAATTATCAAAATACATTGTTACTGATGCTCTCTGTGATGGGTTTTTCCCTCTAGAACCTGCAAAAATTAGATCTTCTAGACTCTTAGCTCTCATTGTTTTTTTACTTAACCTTCCCAAAGCGAAGCATAGCGCATCTATGATATTTGATTTACCTGCCCCGTTAGGACCTACTATGCATGTAAAACCACTTGAAAGCTTGATTGTCACTGTACGATCTCCAAATGACTTAAAACCGGTCATGGAAATTTTTTTAATGTAAGTCATTTCTATCTTTACTCTTCCATCTTTAATATAAAAAATAGAGTAATTACCAATATATATATGATAGGCATGGTAAATATATAAAAAAATCTGACGTCTTTTTTCGAATTATGAACATATGAAAAGATTAATAACTATCAAATAAAGTATCAATTATTGCTTTTAATTGATTAGGGCTTATTACCATGAAGTAAGAGTCACTATTTGCTGTATTATCTAAGAAATAAGCTTTTTTTCCCCGTGGGACCTTCTTTGAGGGTCTTATTATTCCAATATTTAATAATTCTCTGACTAAATTCTGAAATTCATTGATACTCTTCTTATATTCTAAAGATTCACAAGATACATGATATAGTTCTTCTAATTCCTTTAAAGAAACGTAGTAATTCATCTTACTAATAAAATAATTTGAAAGATTATCCAAAAATATTATATTTAAGAAATCCTCTTCAGAAATATAATTTAGCATACTAAATTCATCATGAATTTGCATTTGATCAAAATGATTCTGACAAAGTTCTATTAGTTCGCAATTCTTAATGTGTTGTTTATTTTTTAATAATGGATAAATATCTCGAAGAATTTCTATTCCTTTTCCTGGAACAGGGACATACTGCTCACAGACTAAATCTGCTATATATTTAATTAATTCCTCATCCACTGTATGTGAAAGTGTTAATAAAGTTCGTTGCTTTAAGATAGAATATAGTTCTTTGTAGGTGAAATAATTCAATCTTTTTTTTAGATCGAACTCAGATAACAAATCAATTGTTATAGGTTGTAAAATTTTGTTTATCGTATATATCGACGTAATATTTATTTCTTTTCCAATATGTAAAAATTTCTTAAATATTTCAGGTTTCAAATACTCAACATTTGTAAAAACAAAAAAGAGATTATAATCAATTCTTTTACATAATAATTTAAATACGTTCCATAAGTGTGATAAGTTTGAATTTAATAGAGATTCATAGTTAACTTTGAATTTACATATATTTATTAAATCTGCTAATATTGAAAAAATCAATTCTTCGAAATCTTTTTCCTTGCAATCAATACAAATTTTATGAATACTAATATTTCCTTTATTTTGAATTGAGAGATCATTAATCACCTTATTTACAATTGCCTTTTTCCCAATTCCATTAATGCCTTGATATAAGATATTGAGACTGAATTCATCGGAAATTGAATCAGTTAAAATAGAAATTAATGAGTTTTGTTCTTTCTTCCTATATAATAATTGAGGGGGAATATAATTTGGGTCAAATAGGGCCTTAGACCCAACAAAATTTTTATTAATATCAAGTTTAAATGTCATTTTATAAGATTTTTTTTTTTATTTTTTTTATTTTTTTTTTATATGAATATATTTAAACCCCACCCAGAGAGAGGTCACTAAAAGTAAAAATAAATAAAAATTCACAATATTGGATCAATTTTTGTTTAAGAATAAAAATCAAGTTAAACTTTAAAATTAATTCTACTCTTTAAGTAGAAACCTCATTCAAAACTTTCCAATAGGTTTTTCAAATTATCAGCTAAAAGCGGTAAGTATTCATATGACCTAGTTTTCACACTTTTATTTAAACAAAGTGCTACTAAATAGAACCGGGTGTTGTTAATGTCTAGTTTTCTAAGAAAAATTATGCCTTCCTTATGAGAATCTGAGTGTTTTTGTGAAAATTCAATATTTGTTACAATGTCTACAGTGCTTATATCCCATTCTTCTAATTTTTCCAATGCTTGAGTTAATCTTGGTGCTATAGACTCGCATATCTTCTGATAATCTTCATCCGTGGATCTACTAGCAATTATAAAACAGTTTTGGTCTAATAAAAGAGTAGAGCTATTGTAAGTTTTGCTCATATAGTCTTTTAGTAGAGTTTGAAACATATTAGCCCTGTGACTAGCATAAAAGGCACCATCAGAAAAAGCTTTTAATAAGCTTGGAGCATCATATATTGAAGTTTTAAAAATTGAGAATTTTATATCTTTAATAATTGATGAGATTTTTGTTTCAAAATAGGATATTTTTTCTAATATTTCTTTATTTTTTTTAATATCTGGGTCACATTTGTGTAGCAATATTAAAAATTGAAAATTATCAGGATACGAATCTGAAGTGATAGCTACAATGTCCTTTAGAAATACTAAAGATTCTTCAAATTTTTCAGGTGCCTGGATATCTATAACGTAAAATATTGATTGCATTTCAGTAAAATATTTGCTTTTCTCACCTAAGTATATTTTTCTATAACTTTTTTGACCTCCCAAATCCCAACGGATAATTGAAATTCCTAATAGGGAGTTAGTATGAACAGTTCTTTTAGCTTTTATGGTAGGTTTAACAGTTGGTAATAAACTAAACTTTTTATCTAGTAATAACAGAACTGATGTTTTACCCCCATTTTCCAACCCACAAAAAAGTATCTTCTTAAGTTCTTTAGATTTGCTCATTTAAATATATTGGATGATGTTTAATTATTAATTATTTTGACATTAATTTTATTCTTATCTACTTTTTCTCCAAGCCGAATTTTTCTTATTTTTTTTGGAAAGGATAAATCAATATCATCAGAAATAACACCACTAGAATTTTTTGGACCTTCTATAATCTTCAGCTTAGAAGGAGAAATTCTTCCTTTGTAAAAAGAAATAATCTTACTATTTCCTATGAATTTTCTTTTTAAATAACGGCCAAATGTATTACAAGCTACAACAGGCACTCGATTTTCAAGTGCACGTGCTTTTAAATATGTTTCCCAATTACTCATTCCGTCTTCTCTAATTTGGGTTGGTGAGAATAGAATGTCTGCACCATTTTCAACAGCTAATCTGGGAGTTTCAAAAAAAGCCATGTCAAAACAGATTAAAATAGCAAAATTAGATAATCGGTTTAAAGTAAATATTTTTAATTCATTACCAGGTTCAAAATGCTCTTGTTCATACGCATAAAGATGAATTTTTTCTTGTCGCCCTATTTCATCACCATTTTCGTCAAAAAAATAACATGTAATGGTTGGTTTTTCTAAATTATTTCTTTTTTCCCAAATTGCTCCTGAGATTATTTTTATGTTATATTCTTTAGCTAAGTTTTTAATGAAAGAATAATCATTTCCTCTTTCTTTTTGAAGATTTTTAATTGGATCTCTAAAATATGGAACCCATCTTTCAGGTAAACATATTATATCACAATTTTGATTTTTTTCTAAGAATCCTCTTAAAAGCAGCTCAATTTGTAGATAACATTTATTTCTATCTTGAAAAATTTGTGGTTGAATGCAAGCTACTCTCATTTCCTAATTAAACCCCTGGTCTTTTTGTTATTAATATCATCAATAATATCAAATAATTCGTTTAAATCAGAAATTTCATAATCAGGCTTTAGGGATCCTCTAATTTTCGTATCATAATGAGAGTGGTCATATTTTCCTCCTCTATGAAGATACACACTATGTATGTTATTTAAATTTGCTGGAACAATATCCTTATCAATTCTATCCCCAATATATATTGTTTCTTGGCCTGTAACCCTAAATTTCTTTAACCAATAATCAAAAAGCTCTGGATTTGGTTTTTTAATCCCGATCTCATCTGAAATTACTATTAAATCAATTAATTCATCGAGTTTAAGCCTCAAAATCTTTTCATATTGTTTAATTGGAATTCCATCTGTAATGACTGCTGTTTTTAATGATAAATTTTTTAATCTCAATAAACATTCCCTAACATCATCATATAATCTAATTGAACTAACTTTTTCTTCATGATACGCCATAACTGCTGCGGCAATATATTTATATCGGGTGTTATATGATATGTACTCTATGCTACCATTAATTTGATTCAATCTTCGAATAAAGTAATTATAGTGTTTTGGAGAATTTGAACCATACTCATCTACAATTTCTCTGATTATCTGAATTGCCTTTTCTCTGTCTATTTTTAAACCTAAGCTAATCATTGCATCTATTCCTTTAATTCTGGCTCTTTCTGATAGACCTGTTGAGTCAAATAAACAATCATCCAGATCAAATCCAATTAATTTTATAGAATTCATTGTCACAGTCAATTATTCTCTTAAATTTATAAAACTAACGCATGTTTATTGCTTATATTAATCATTTAAAGATATTAGAGGTTAAGTTAAGATAAATTTATTTATCTTTAATAATATATAATCTTTAATATTAATTTGTTTAGGTTTAACATTATTAAATTAGCTGTTCTGCTTATAAATTAAAAAAATCAAGATGGAGATTCATTAATTGAAAACTGCTGTTTCATTATCTTATTTTCATAGAAAAATTGGACCGCTGGTATTTTTTTCTTACCCAAAAAACTCTTTAGATAAAGATTTATCAGTTAAAATAGCAAATATTATGGATCAACAATATAGTGAAGGTTTCTTTACACATTCATTTGAAAACTTAAAATCTATGAATTATTACTTTGAAATTCATTCTGATTGGGCACGTGGAAACAAGGAAATGTTAATGGTTTCTATAATATTAGATCAACAAATTTCGGCAGAAATTGAAGAAAATCTATCAAGTTTGTGTGCAGAATTTTCGGAACGATTACAATCAAATGAAGAAATATATACAGCTTTCTATATAAAAGATTTAAATAGCTTTGATGACAATGATAAAGAAATTATTGTCAAGAATGAAGCTTTAATAGAGGCATGGGTAAATGGTTTATATTGGGCAATAGTTGAATACACATGGGAAAAAACTGAAGAGGAAAAAATAGCAATTCTATTAAATGATAAACATATTTTTGGATCTTTAGAAAGACTATCAAATGGTCCAATTCCTTTAGAATGGCTGAGAGAATGGTTTATCGAAGAGTTTCCAGAAAAAAATTTTGAGGAAATTATCGATACTTTAGTTGATAAGCAATTTATTTTTATAAATCAAATCGGATTGGTTGAAAAATATGTACTTCTATTGAAAGAAGTAAATGCTGAGAGAATACCACCTGATAGTGTGATTGAATATATTGATGATAAACCAGAATTAATAGATTTACTCCTCCCTAAAGTTCAAGAATATTACAGTGAGTATGAAAAAAAAACGGCGGAGGAAATTAAACAAGATAGTTTTACTTTATTTAAAATAATGGCAGACCCTAAAAAATATAATGTACTTTCTGAATTAAGAAATGGGTTAATTTCAAAAGATAAATTACCAAAATTAGTTTCAAAAAAATCGCTTGATTCTTTAATGGAAAATATAGAATTTCTGAAGAAGTATGACGTTATAGAAGAATTAAATTATGATAATGAAACCTATATTGTATTAAAGACAAATCTTCAGATAACTACAACCTTTCCTGAATGGATGAGAAAGTTATTGCCTAAAGAATCCGAACCGATTGTTGCAAATAAATATAATCCTAAATTAAGAGATAGTAATAAAGAAGAAAAGAAGCAGAAAGAAACTGATGATACTTCGTTATAAATTAATAAATCGCAAAATTCTAAAAAAATGAATCGTAAAAAATATAAAATTATATTTCTAAAGAGAATAAAATAACCAATTTACAATGCTTAATGGAGAAGAGTCCAAAGAGGATTTAAAAAATCTTTTAGGCTATATGGGAATTGAAATTTTATTTGCTATTAATAAAGGCGCAAAAAATTTTGAAACAATTAAATTATTTTCAGGTTTGCCAATTTCATGTGTTAAAGGAAGAATTCCTGTATTACTAGAATTAAATCTAATTAAGATAGTAAAGAAAGAGCATTTTTTGACGGAGAAGGGACTTAAGTTAAAAAATCAGATAGAATTAAATTCAGATTAGTTAGGAATTGTAATTTAACTCTCAAATTTTGGGAGAAAAAATCAGATTGGGGCGACAAGAATCATCACTAAGAGCATTAGTTCTTATTGTCATAAGCTCATCATATTTCTTCTCGTAGTATAATAGTTTTTATTCTTTAATTTTTTTATGCTTGAGAAATTATCTAATTAATTTTCTTTTTGATTTTGTTTCAATGTTTCTTGCTTCAAATCTCTAAATTTCTTTTCATAATAACCTGGCCTTTTAAAACCTCCATGTTTATCAATAAATTCTCTTAGACCTTCCTTTTTCAGAATTTGATTTTTATAAGAAGTATAATCACTCTCAGATATTTCTTTTCGTTTTGCCAAATAATCTAAAATACTGAATGCTTCTTCTATAGTAGTACATCTTCTTATAAAGTCTATAACCCCCGGATTTACTAATTCTTTTGGATGAAATTTATTAGAATTTAAGTGTTTTGTATCAAAGTTGGTTTCAATTGAATCGATTTTAACTGATTTCTTTTTTCCAGTTATTTCAGTTATTAAATGAGGAAAATTTTCATTAAATTCATTTTTGTAATATGTTATTGTTAAACCATTTTCTTCTCTAATAATTGGTTTTTTAGCAATTTCTTTTTTTTTATCTTTTTTATTATTGTCCATTAAAACATTCCTTTAACCAAGAATTATTGATTAAGAAATAATTATACAATGTAATAAAATTATTGTTTAAAAAGTAAAATTGAATTTATTATCAAAATTAATTTACCATAAAAATAATAAAATATGCTTATTTTTAATTAATAACAATTTATGGATGTGCTAATAGAAATTGAAGTCTGGATACCGTTATGTAAAAGAAACCTTTGAGAAACACGAGAAAGGATACCAAACACCACATTGGCAACGTGGTATTGAATATCGAAAAGGCAGATCTATTCAAAGGGTTGAAAAACCAACTAAAATTCACCGCGCAAGAGAATTGGGATATAAAGCTAAGCAAGGATATGTTGTTATAAGAGCCAGGATTCGAAAAGGTGGTATGCATAAAATCCGTCCAAAACGAGGTAGAAAACCTAGAGCAATGGGTGTTTCTAAATACACCACAGGAAAGAATCTTCGATGGATTGCTGAAGAACGAGTTCAAAGAAAGTATCCAAACATGCAAATATTAAACTCATACAAAATTTATGCCGATGGCCGACACTGGTACTACGAAGTAATTTTAGTGGACCCAAACCATCCTGTAATCAAATCTGATCCAAAAATTAACTGGATTTGTGAACCTCAACACAAAAAAAGAGTGACTCGTGGGTTAACCTCCGCTGGAAAGAGAGCGAGGGGTTTACATAAAAAAGGATGGGGATCTGAAAAATCTAGACCAAGTATTGGTGCCAATAAGGGACGGGGTAAATAACCTTTTTCATCCTTATCTAATTAAATTTGGGTGTCTTAGTTCAAATTTCTGAGGAAAAAATTTGTGATTCATCCATTACTTATCCGTAGAATTCCATCAAAGATTTTTTTAAGGATTAAAAACCTAAATCTCCAATGATTGACTTCAATAACTTAGAACCATCAATTAAATCATTTTAGAACAATTAGTTTTTAATCTTTAAATTAAGGATAATAATTATGAAATAAGAGATCAAATTACACTAACAAATTGAAAATTTCTCGATTTTAGTCAAGGAATAAAATAAAGCGGACCCGGCAGGATTCGAACCTGCGACTTTCAGATTAGAAGTCTGACGCCCTATTTACTTGGTTATTATAAATAAAAAAACCACCAGGCTAGGCTACGAGTCCTTTTTATATTTAATTATTATTTAGAATCATATATTATCTTTAAATTTTTTTACACCGAATCCCCATCGACTTAGAATTAAAAAAATGATTGAAAAAATAAGTTTAACATTAGCATTTTTAGAATGTAAAATCTCTCTCAATCCTTAGGGTTTATTATTTCAGTTGAAATCGGCTAAAATATTTTTACTAAATTAATAAATTATTAATATATTTCTTTTAATAATTGTAATTCTTAAATTAAATTTAAGGTCAATGATGAATTTAATATCTTAAAATAGTAAGTTAAAGGAGAATATCAAGCTTGCTCAAGAAAAAGGTTTATGTCCATCAAAACATCCCTTATGCCTTTAATTGGAATAAAGAGCACCATAAAGAGAAATATTCTCAAATAACAGCAAATCGGATTGAATTGAATAAACTTAAAGAACATTTTAAAATAGCTTATAAAGGTATTATACCAAATAACTTATTTAATTCTCAAAACCTTCCTAGAGTTTCACAATTTAAAATAAAAGGGTTAAAAACTGCTTTTATTAGAAGCTTTAGTAAAAAATTGATTAGATCCGGTAAAATACAGTATCATGATTCAAATTCTAAATTATCACAATACGTTCAAAAAGTTTTTGATAATTATAAAGTAAATAGAATTAATAGAACCCCTGGGCATGACCCAATTCTAAAGAACATACTCATTAAAGATAAAGATTCAATAGCAATTGAAGTTCCAATTTGGAATGAAACAAATGGTAAGGTAATTACGGGACATATCGATTTACTCCAAGTTGAAAATGATTTAGTAAAAGTAATTGATTATAAACCAGAAGGAAATTTTTTACTCTCGTTACCGCAAGTTGCAATGTATGGATATTTATTAAAATCTAAATTAAATATTGAAAATCTCAAATGTATTTCTTTCAATAAGGAGGAAACCTGGGAATATAATCCCGGTATTTTAATTTCAGAAATAAAGGATTATTTGATCTCTCATCAAATAAATCAAAGACCATGGGAAAATTATTTGTAAATAAATTTGAGTTAAGGTTTCTTTTCTTTTGGTTTAGATACCTCGAGTTCTTCTTTAGATTTTAAATATCCTCTTAATAAGAAATAACATAAAAAAAGAGATATAAATTCCACAATTAAACCAAAAAATGTAATTACGGGACCATTAAACTCTAAATATCTTAGAAGTATAGCAACTCCGAGACCTGAAGAAGCTAAAATAAAAACCATAAAACCTCTGATGATATCCATAAAAGAATCCTTAATGTAAGCTAGTTCTTTCTTAATCCAAGAAAATAATGAAGACATAAGAAATAAATCTTGTTTTCTAATAATTTTTTAAATAAGTTAAATAAAGAATATTTTAATATCTTTTTTATTTTGAAATAATGTCTCTTTAGACTAATTTCAAGATTTTTATTTCATTTTAAACTTAGAATATAATGCTTTATCTAACAATTTCCCAATTCTTTTAGCAATTTGGGTAGCAATTTCGTATCTTTCACCGTCAAGAAGATCTGGTTTATCTTTTAGAGTCTTAGGTTCATTTACTCTTTTATTTAAAATATCAGTGCTTATGTTACTAACTAATTTTTTAATTTTCTCGAAATCAGGTAAATTTATTTTAGGATCAAAGGTTTTGATTTTTTCAACTGCAAAATCAAAAAATTGACTGATTAAATCAATTGGATCCCCTCTTAGTTCGCTATGAAGTTTAATATTTTCAGTAGCTGTTTTAGAATCTTTCTCTTGCCAATATAATTGATTCGGATTGATTCCAGGACTATTAATCCTCATAAGAGAACTAGTTATTCTTCTTTCAATCCAATTTAAAGTGTTTAATTCTTGTCTTTCACGTATTTTTTTAGCTTCTACTTCCTTTTCTTTCTCCTTTGCTTCAATCTTTTGTTCTACTTCTGCCTTCCGTGCTTGTTCAAATTTTTCTAATCTTTTTATAATATCAAAACCAATACAGTAAGAAATTGGTGAAATTAAATCGGGTTTTAATTTTAACGATGTGATATCTTCATAAATCTCACTATCATTATTTTTCAATTGAGAAATTCCCTCTTTTAAAGAAATTTCAATTAATCGAGCCAAAATAAATCCATTGACGAGGAATGGTTGATTGGATGCGTTTAAAACTACTACTAATTCTTCTTGTCTTCTCTTTAATCTTTCTATTATTAACTCCTCCAATTTAATTTTTACCCACTCTTCTGAATCTGTAGTACCAACGATTTTTTTCAATGCTAAAAGATATAATGATCTATCATTTGAAACTTTGGAATAGAGTTCAATTATTCTACTAAGTTGCCTTAAAATTTTTGATAAGATATAGAAGAAAATATCTTTCACTATTTTATTGATAATATCTTCAAAATCTAATATAAATAAAATATGAGAATAGCTTTTTAACTTCAGTTCACTTAAGAACACTTTATCAATAACTTGCTTTTTTTTGGAATATCCTGGATTGTTTTTTTGATCATTTATTGCCACAATATCGAGCTTATTTATGTTGTATCTGATCAAATTTCTTTTAACTTCTTCAGATAATTCGGTATCTAAATTTGAGAGATAAAGAATATTAAAAACACCATATCTATTCAACAGATAAATAATTTCGTCAAAACTGCATTCATTTAAACATTGTAAATAATATATAAAATCGTTAGGGTTTTCTTTTAACTTTACAATTAATTCAGATTTTAGAAAAAGAAGTAAATTTTTTTCAAATTGGTCATAATTGATTTTCTCATTAAGCGCTTCTTCAATTCTTTTTATTAAATCTTTTTTAATATTATTTGCTTCTTTAAAGGCTTTTAATCCAGGTATAGAAATAGGAAAACATTCAAAATTGAAATCTGCAACTTTCCTTTTTATCATTCTAACTGGCATTGCCTCAATTTGCAATTCTTTGTAAGATTTAAATTCAAAATCCATACGAATTTTATTAATCATTCGATCTATTGTTGCTAATTCTATAAATTTATCTTCTTTTTCTTCTAGTTCTAGTTTTTTTTCAATATCAACTGAGATTTCTTTAAAAGCAGAGCTTTCCTCTAGAATCTCCTTTTTAGTTTCATTAGTAAGGCCTATTAGATCACCAATTAAATCATAAAAATAAAACGGGGGATAATTAAGTATTATTTCTTGTAATTCTTGTTCAATTTGGCTCTCAATCTCTTTTATCATCTTTTCTTTTTGTAATTCTTGGAGATCTAACTTTCTTACTTCAATGAAAAATGAAAGAAATCTATTTTCGAGATCAATTCTCTTATTAAGAAGGCTTATTTCCAAAGAAAATGAATTTTTTAATAAGGTTCCAACTTCCTCAATTAATATAACTTTTTCAGATAATTCTAGTTTTCTCGTTGAATCAAAAGTAAATTTGTTTGAGTCTATTGTGTTTTGTACTTTAAGCCCCAAATTATGATATATATGAATGGTTGCCGTTGCTATCAATAAATCTTTAAAATTTGTATCTTGATTAGTTAGTTCAAAGATTTTAATCTTATCTGCTTCTCTTTTGAAATGAGAGATTATTAAATCAACTGTTTGAAAAAATCTAAATGTACTTTCAACTGCTGTGGTTTTTCTTTTTACTCCACTTATCATAATTTTTTCATCCACTCTCTATAGACTTCTTTAAAATTATCTGATAATTCAAATCTTACATTATTGTGCCAAAATTTAAAATTTATAACATGAAAAAGATCTCCCTTAAATAATTCCTTTTCTTCATTTGTTAGATTATGTTTTAAAATCAATGATAGTGGTCTTGGAATAAGTTTTGAGAAGTATTTTAGATCTATATTTTTAATATAGCTATAGAAAGTTTCTTCACCAACAAATTTGAAAAACTCAATAGGAATTAATTCCTCAATTTGAAGACTTTTCAATTTAAGTTCATCTTTAACTTTATTTTTAACATATTTAGGAAATTCTTCATTAATCCCTATACTAAATTCATATTGTTTATAAAACTCGAGAAGGTTGTTTCTCTCCTCAATATTAGCTACTTTTGCAATATAAGAATCCAAGAATTCTAAAAACTTCTCATGTTTCTGTTCATTTCGTTCTCGATTTTCAAGATATTCTAAAAAGTTATAATAAATCTCAGTTAAAGCCCAATCCTTCTTATTTTCAATTTTTAGAAATCTTTTTGTATAATCAACGATCCACTGCAGAACATAAGATTTCCATTCTAAATTAATCCCTCCAATCCTTTTCTCCAAAAAACGATGAAATTTATTTGCAAAACTAACAGGATCTATTATCTCATTATCAGATTCATCCTTAATATAGCGATTAATTGTCGAATGTCTTAAAATGTAACTTAACAAATAATTTAGCTCGTTTGAAAATCTTTTAAATTTCTCTATATGTACCCTAATCGAAGTGGTATCACTTTCCATTTGGACTTCGGCAAATGATACTAAATCTTCTATTTTCAGACTTATGTTATCAAAGAATGATTCTACATTATTAATAACTAATCTATTAAACTGATCTATAAAATTTTTCTCATTAAAGTGAATATTTTTTCTTGAAGTTATTGATTCGATTTCAATTTGATTTAAAAGGTATTCTTGAAACTTTTCTATTAGTTTTATACCTAAAATTTTTGCAGGTTTTTGTTCTTTATTAAATCCTTGTTTAAGATTTTCAATTAATTCAATTGTTAATGTTTTTAAACGACGACGGGAAAGATAGTTTGGGAGCGAAACTCTTATCAAATCCAAACTTTTCTTATTGATTTCAGAAAAATAGTTAAGTGCAGAACTTAATTCTACAACCCTTAATTTCTCCTTCTGTATCACTGTTTGTTTGATGAATTTAATAGCAATATTACAAATTACTTCAAAATTTTCATTTTCTAGTTTTCCTTTATTAAGGAAAAATTGTTTAAATTTCTTTAATAAGTCAGTTAAATCTCCCATTTCTCCAGAAGTGAGAAATATATTTGAATATTCTAAAAATTTATTTAAATATCTTTCCAAAGTTACTAAAATCTTATTACATTTAGCAACTAACCATTCTCCTGTATGAGGTTCCGTAAAACTATCGATTTCCTCTCTGATAAGATTAACCAAGTAATTAACTATTTCATCTTGAAATTCGTCCAAAGTACCAATATTTGCTAAGTTCATAAGACTGGTTCCAAGATTTAAGGTTTTATCGATAATGAAATTAGCACTTGGTTCAGATATTGAATATTTGAGATGTTCTATCGCTTGTTGTCCCTCAAATGGTGTCTTAATTTTTTCAAATTTGGAATCTACTAAAGTAATCTCAATGGGTCTTTTATTCCATAAAATTTCTACATTAGATATAATTTTTGCGTATGGATTTAACATTTCTTTTTCTGTTGGGAGTGATGTACTTAAACCGATTAATTTCTTATTCCATTTATCTTCGATTAGTTCTCCGAAAAGTTTTTTACTAAATCTTGAAGCAAATTTGTCATAAAGAAGTTGTCTATTAATTTTCGTAAATTCTGGACGATCAGCAAATTCTTCAACCTCATAAAATAATTTGCTTATATTATTTATTGAACTCCTTGATTTATGAACATCCAAATATCTTGTTTCTGGCTTTAAAGCGAGAAGCAAACTTTCGCACTCTTTAAACTTTCCTGGAACAAAAATCATCGATTTGGGATAAATGTTTGTTTTTGCGCTTTTTTCATCTAGATTGAATAAATCAAATTCAATACTAAACACTTCTGCTCCAGCATAATCTCTCAATATTGCATTATACATTGTTAAAAATTGTATTACTTCTCTTGAGAGTTCATTAACTTTTTTTCTTGTTAATCTTCCAGGGCCAATCACATCCCCCGTAACAAGATCATTTGGAGATGAGTATCCAAATATTAAAGAAAATTGATAATTTATAGATTCCCGTGTAGTTATCATGATTAAAAAGTAACAGAGCTTAGTTGTTAAATAAATAAAACTTCAGTATTAATTCTTTTTGCCACAATTCTTATTAAAAATTTAAGAATTACCTTAAATATTTTTAAGTTTATATAATATTAAAATTTACTTTTGATTAGATCGTAGTCATGACACGTAGATTTCTTGAATGATCTTTTCACATTAAAATACAAAAATAAAAATATAATAAGAAAAATTATTATTATAATTATAACAATCAATATATATTCCATTAAGCATTAAAGGTGGAGACTCATACAATTTGGATCTGATTTAGGAATAAATCAAGAAGATATAGAGAAAATTAGTCCTCAAATTACATTTATAACATCTAATGCAGACATAGAAGCTATTGCACTCGTAAGTTCTGAAGGTTATCAAATAGCATTTTCAGCATTACCCCAATACCATGTTGACGGTGATCAATTTTGCGGACTTGCTAGTGCTTTGCTAATGACTGGGAGATCTACAATTCAAACATTATTTCAAGAGGATTTAAGTGAAGTTATTGTAAGGGCAGAAAATGGCTATATTGTCATTACCAATGCCGGACGTCTAGTAATTGTTTGTGCTGGAACGATTATAGATACATTGATGAAAACTGTAAAAGTTATGCGAATAGCTGCTAAAAATCTATATAAAATTTTCGAAGATAGGTAAAAATTTTGTATTCCTTTTTCTAAACTATATATACTTGAACCTATCCAATTTTGACATTGTCGCAAATTAGTTCTTCTTTACTATATGATATTATAAAAATATCAAAAGAAAAAAGTTAACTTTTTAAACCATACAATAAATAAACAGTATAATAAATTTTCTTTTCAATAATTATTTATGACACTTGCTAAAAACCTTGCTTGGCGTTGGCAGTGGCCTTGGCGTTGGCGATAACGTCTTTACATTGGATGAAATTTAATTAAAACTTTCTATTTTTCATACTTTAGTTTTTACCAAGACTAAATCGATGTTTTTGATGTGCATTAAACTATTGAATTCCAATATTTTAACGACACACATTTAATGTATGGAAATAATAATATGTGGTAAAAAAAATGGTAGACTATTACAAAGCACGGATTTTATTAGAGCCAAATGAGGTTCCTAAGGAATGGATAAACATTATACCAGATTTACCTACTCCTATTACCCCTTTGGTCAATCCTATGGATGGTAAACCGGCTCCGCCGGAAATGGCTTTAGCAATTTTTCCCAAAGAATGTGTTTTGCAAGAAGTATCTCAAGAAGAAACAATACGCATTCCAAATGAACTTAGAGAGATATTTGCAAGGTCCTATAGACCAACTCCGCTTCATCGCGCTGTAAGGTTGGAAAAAGAGATTGGATTAGAAGGAGATGATATAAAAATATTCTATAAAAATGAGTCAGTATCTCCTACAGGATCACATAAACCAAATACTGCTATTGCTCAAGCATATTATGCCAAGAAAGATGGATTAGAAGAGTTAGTTACAGAAACTGGTGCTGGTCAATGGGGTTCAGGTTTGGCGTTTGGTTGTAACTTATTTGATATTAAGTGCACAGTTTATATGGTGAGAGTAAGCTTCTTACAAAAACCCGGTAGAAAAATTTTAATGAAGTCGTTTAATGCTGAAGTTCATGCCAGCCCTTCAAGATTTACGGAATCAGGAAAAGTTTTTTTAGAAAAAGATCCTGAGCATCCGGGTAGTCTAGGAATTGCAATCTCTGAAGCACTTGAACACAGTTTGCGTAGCGATAAAAGTAGATATTCCTTAGGGAGCGTTGTAAATTTTGTACTTCTACATCAAACAATTATCGGACAAGAAGCAAAGATCCAATTAGAAAAGGTAGGGATCAAAAAACCTGATGTTGTGATCGGATGTATGGGAGGTGGATCTAACTTCGGTGGTTTAATGATTCCATTCGCTAAAGATAAAATAAATGGAATTAATCCAGAAGTTGAAATCATAGGAGTGGAACCACGCGCTTGCCCTAGCGTTTGTAAAGGTGAATATAGATGGGATTTTGGGGATACTTCAATGAAAGGTCCGATTGTGAAAATGCATACTTTAGGTCATACCTTTATTCCAAGCCCGATCCATGCAGGTGGATTAAGGTATCATGGAATGGCTCCTATTGTTTCAAACTTGTACAACAATAAAGTAATTTCAGCACAAATGCATCATCAAACTGAGGCTATAGAAGCAGGATTGCAATTTGCAAAGGCAGAAGGGATCCTTCCTGCTCCCGAAGCTACACATGCAATTAAGGAAGCTATCGATCAAGCTTTAAAAGCTAAGGAGGAGAAAGAAAAGAAAGTTATTCTGTTTAATTTTAGCGGTCATGGATTTTTTGATTTATTAGCTTATAAGACTTACATGACAGGTGATTTGGAAGATTACGAGTTACCAACAGAAGAAATCAAAAGAGCTTTAGCTTCAGAGGAAATGCCAAAAATTGATGAGTCTCAATTCTAAATTATTTTAAATTCATTTTTTTTTTCTTTCAATATTGGTTTAGAGAAAATCTTAAAATTTAAGGATACTTTAAGTATTAAAAGTTCAAGAGATTGGTAATTATTGAACCCACTTTCAATTATTATTATTTGCTTCTTATACTTTTTTGGCCTAATTCTTTTCTATATCACTTATTTAACAAAACAGAAAAGTGAGAAAAGAGCTTTCATCAATAATCTTGCAAACTCAATTATATTTATAATTTCAATTACAATTAATTTATTTATTATCCATTTTATAAATCCTAATAATACTCGTTTTATTGCTTTTCCTTTTGATATTTTAATGCTCATTTTTATTATTTTTTTTATCCCCTTTTTTTCTATTTTGGTGATCAAGGAAAAGAGAAAAATTGAAAATGGAAAAATAACTCTTGAAGAATTTAAATTAACATCGAAAATTTTACCCTTAAAATATGATATATATAGAAAATTGACCCATTTAGTTGTATTGGGAATAATATTTTTCTATTTTACCTTAGGTTTTTTAACTCAGAATGTTTTTAAATATATTTCAGAACTGCTACCTAACTTTTTCATTGAAATGTTTGATATGGGTAAAGACATTATGGTTTTTACTCAGAACTTAGTAGTCTTTTTAGTCGGAGTTTCTTTAATTGGATTATTAACTGCAGATTTTACAAGAATTCTTATGCCAAAATATTATCCTTTAAAACCAGTAAATCAAATACTTAAAGAAAAGGAATTATATATGAGATTAGGGCCTCACATCTCGATGAGTATTGGTTGTTTTTCCATAATCCTTTTGTATGGTCTTATTCAACCAGTCGGTCCTTTGATAATTTGTGCTTCAATGGCTATGGCTGTTTTTGGAGATACAGCATCGAATTTATTTGGTCGAACGTTAGGAAAAAGAAAAATCCGCAATACAGACAAAACTTATGAAGGTTTACTTGCTGGAGTCATTATTGCATTCATCTCAGGCTTTATAGTATTATTATCCCTAAAAGAGTTTTACTTGCCAAAGAACTTTGGGCTATTTTTTTTGCCATTATTTGGGGCGATAATCCTTGGTTTTATAGATTACTTAGATTTAGAAATAGATGATAATTTATCCTATAATTTCATTCTTTCAACAGTATTATTTTTTAGTTCACTCCTTCTCTTCTAAAATTATTTTAATAGATTTGACTTAACAAAAGTTTTTTCAATTAAGGTGATTTTAATTATGAAAATGATGGAAGAAAAATTAAAGATCGATAAAATTTCTAAGGGGACCGTTATCGATCATATTGATGCAGGATATGCTTTAACAATTCTTGGTCTTACTGGTCTTGATGAATCTAAGAATTTAATAACTATAGGTGTTAACGTCTCTTCTAAAAAATATCAAACAAAAGATATAATCAAAATTGAAAACGTATTTTTAAATGAAACTCAAATGCAACAAATTTCGATACTATCTCCAAACGCCAGTATTTCTTTAATTGAAAATTATAAGGTAATCGAAAAGAAGAAAGTGGAAATACCAAAAATTATAAAAAAACTTATACTCTGTGTTAATCAAACATGCATTTCGAATTCTGATGAACCAATTTATTCTGAATTCTTAGTATTAGAAGAAAAACCTTTAAAGATTCAATGTGTCTATTGCGAACGTATTTACAAGCTCGAAGAAATAGTATTTACCTCTAAAGAAAAAAAGGAAAAAATAGTAAAACAAAGAATTCAGTTATGAGATAGTGTTAAAGCATTTTTAAACAAATATTTCTAAAATTGAAGAGAAATCAGGGATGAAAAAAAGAATAGTGTGAGTAAAAACACCCCCAATCATAAACAAAAAGAAGAATATACCTATCCCGGGTAATATGATATTTTTCCAAGCCCATTCTTCCTTATCATATTCAAATTTTAAAATAAAAAAATTTACAATAAAAGGAAATATAAACCACCACGTTAACATCCATAAAAATAAAAACCATCCTATTAATCCAAATATTAATCTTCCGATAATAGCACTTAAAAAACCAGTTATGGCCCGTATCCAATATAGTTTTGTTTCTTTTTCTAATCGAAGATCTAAATCTTTTGTTGACTTCTTTTCTACTTTAATTGATTTACTTTGGAGTTCTTTCTTTTTTTCCTTTATTAACTTTTGCCTTCTTTTTTTAATATCTACTTTCTTACGCTTTCCCATAATTATTGATATAAATATTATTTACTATAAAAATAATTATATAACGTGATAAACTAAAAATTAGATAAAACATTATGAAAATCACAAAAGAATTCTCTAATTTCGATGTATTCGCCATTGTTAAAGAATTGGATACGATCCTAAGAGAGGGTTCAATTTCTAATATATATGAAGTTCAAGACTTATTAATTTTAAAAATAAATACGAATTTTGGAAAAAAAAATTTAATTATTAAAAAAGATTCACGGATTAATATAACAGAATATGATTATCCTATTCCTTCATTCCCCAATCAGTATATCAGAGCCTTAAGAAAGTTCCTAAGAAATAGACAAATATTAGGGGTTTCTCAATACAAACTTGATAGAATTATCATAATAGAATTAACTAATAGAGAAGAAGGAACCTGGAAATTTGTGATTGAGTTGTTTAATAAGGGGAATTTCTTAATTCTTGATCAAAATAACATTATAATCATTGCTAAAAAATATCGGAAATTTAAAGATCGCACTATTCTTGCTAAGAAAGAATACACTTTTCCCATTTCTCAAAAGACAGATTTCTTCTCGATAAATAGACAGGATTTTGAAGCTTTATTTAAATTATCTGATAATGAAATTGTAAGAGACATATCGAGAAAATTAAAGCTATCTGGGTTATATAGTGAAGAATTATGTAAAAGAGCTAAGATTGATAAGAAAAAACTTGGTAAAAATCTAAGTGAAGCAGATTTTAACAACTTATATGAATCATTCAAGGGAATAAGAAATCAGCTCTTATTTGGTTCAATAGATGGCCATATTATATTAGATCAACAAGGAAATGAAGTCATTGTTTTACCATTTGAAACTGAGATTTTTAAAGATTATGAAAAGGTAAAATATCCTAGTTTTAATGCAGCTGTCGATGATTTTTATTCAAAAATTGATTATGAATCCATTAATACTCCTAAAGATCAAAAAATAAAAGATCAGATCAAACCTCAAGAAAAGATACTAAAGAATCAGCAAGATTATCTTGAAGAGCTTAGAGAGAAAAAGAAAAAATACTATATAATAGGAGACTTTCTATATGCTAATTTTAATAAATTTGAAAAGTTAATATCAGTTATATTGGATGCGAGAAAAAAAGGATACCCGTGGAATGAAATCAACGATAAATTACAGCAAGCAAAGATAGAAGGGATAGATGGAGCGGAGTTTTTTGATAAAATTTTACCTTCAATGAATCAGCTTTTAATTAAAATCAATGCAAATGATGTTTATATAGATTTAAGAAAAAGTTTTGGAGAAAATGCAAATATAATTTATTCGAAAGGGAAAAAAGCTGAAAAAAAGATAAAAGGCACAATTAAAGCAATTACAGACACAAAAGAAAAAATTGAAAAATTAAGACTTAAAAAGGAATCAATAGATACCGGAATTGACTTCTTAATCAGAAAACCAAAGAAAAAGTGGTATGAAAAATTTAGATGGTTTAATTCATCTGATGGATTTTTAATTATTGGTGGAAGAGATGCTACGTCAAATGAGATAATCTTCAAAAAGCATTTGGACACTAATGATTTAGTATTCCATACAAATTTTCCTGGTTCTCCTTTAGTGGTGATTAAAAATCCAAATAATCAGGAAATTACACCTGAAGCTATTAATGAAACCGCAGAATTTGTTGCTAGTTATTCACGAGCTTGGAAAGAGAATTGGGGTGTAGTGGATATATTTTATGTAGAACCTACCCAAATAACAAAAACACCTCCATCAGGTGAATACTTACAGAAAGGTTCTTTTATAATTTCAGGGAAAAAGAATCATATAAAGAATGCAAAAACAGAATTAACGATTGGATTAAAATTTATTAAATTAGATGATAGATCAAATAAGGAAAGACAAGCTTTCTTTCCTAAAATTATATGTGGTCCTGAAATGGCTATCGAAAAGCAAACAAATCATAAAATAACTATATTACCCTCTAAATCAAGTAGCTTAACCGCAGGAAAATTAGCTAAAGAAATAAAATCTTATTATCTTAGAAATGTAGACAAAGAACTAAAAAAATGGGTAGAACTATTATCTTTAGATGAAATACTTTTATTTCTTCCTAGTGGATCGTCTATGATTAAATTAGATGCTTAAAGGAGACTTTGCCATTTTTTTATTTCACGAATATTCTTATGATTATCAAATAGAATACCATTAACACCTAAAGTAATCAAGGATTTAATTTTGTTTAATGGGTTTTTATAACCAAGAAAATCCCAAGATAATGATATAACCTCGTTCTTATGACATGTTTCAATAAATTCTTGAGACGTTAAACTCGATTTTAAACTAATTATATCAATTTTTAATTTTGCTCTTTTATCCTTACTTAACTCAAAAAATTCTGTTAAGGATAATCCTTTTCCATTGGTAATGTTATAGCAAATTTTACTCTGAGGAAATTTCTTTTTAGATTCTAATAAATCTGTTAAATATTTTCCACTAATAATAC
>JAHQWI010000145.1 GCA_029856085.1 Promethearchaeia archaeon
ATATATTGGTATCATTTAAAATCTTTTCTTAATGTAAGAAAACGTAAAAAAGAGTTGCGTTACACAAAACACAAGATAATAGAGTATAACGAAGAATTTATTGCTCGGCGTTTAAAAGATTACGATTCTTTCTTCGAAGGTACAGATGACGGTTTGAAGTATCCTCTTGACATTGATCAAAGAATAGCAATTATTCGAGACGATAAACACAATCTTGTGGTTGCTGGAGCGGGCTCAGGAAAAACTAGTGTACTCTCGTCTAGAATTGCTTATTTAATTAGGCGAAAAGATAAAATTAGCAGCGAGAAAATTCTTGCTCTGGCTTTCACAAGGGTAGCTGCGCAAGAAATGAGAGAACGGATAAAAAAAGGTATTGGGATGGATGTATCAAACACTCCTCGAATTCTAGTATCTCCCATTTTTAATGGTTGGGAACCAGAGACTCATGAAATTATTTATAAATCTGGAGGAAGAGTAATTTATGCAGATTGGGATATTTTAGGATTATTAGAAGAGATTTCTGTTTCTAAAGACTCAGATCCTATTATTGACTATGCACATTTTCTTTTGAATGCCTCCAATAAAGGAATTCATTGTTTAAAGAATTGTAATGCATTAATTAATTCATATTCAAAATACACTAAAAAATGGGATTTTGATGGCATCATTTTCAATCAGGTTCTTGATTGTACAAATTATTCAAATTGCTATGAACTAATGAAAAATAAAATTAGAAACGATCTTAAAAAACCTGCAGCTGTCATGGGGTTTAGGAAAATTGGGGAAAATATTGAAGATGTTAAAATGAAACTGACTTCTTTCGTGAATCTACTCAGAAATTAAAATAGAAAATATCTCTTTACATTCCAAAGAAATCAGAAGGTTTGAGTAGATGCTGATCATCTTCTTCTTTTTTTGCCTTTTCATGGGGATCTACCCATTCAGAATCTTCTTTCGTTTTTGTGGCTCCGCTTGGTGCTTTGAGACCTGTAGGTTGTACATTGAGACCTGTTGATGCGCTAATTTGTTCTGGTTGTGATCCTACAGCTACGGGTTGGGCTTGTACATAAGCGACACCTCCAGATTTCAATACTTTTAATTCACTCATAACCTTTTCTAAATTCATAGTTTGTACGCTCTTATTCATTGTATCCATTATTTCTTTCAATGATTTAGAGGTTTCTCGTAGCCCTTTTGGGTTAATTCCTGTAAGTAAGGAATCTAAATTTGCGCTTATACTCTCATTCAATTCCTTTAAAGAATCCAAAACAGTACTCCAATGTTTGTTCATTTGGGATTCAATGGCGCTAATCATCTTGATGGTCTCATTCATAAAATTAACATGGGCTTCGTAACGTTCCTCATCTTTAGCCCGAAGGTCAGATATTAACATTATTAGCTTCCGTAAGGCTTCTTTCTCTTCACTCATTTTTAACCAATATATATATTATTTTTTCTATTATAATTATGATTATAAATAAATTTATATGTATTCATTTATTAAACAAACCAATCCATAATAATTCTGTAAATTTAATTGAATAATACTGGGTTAAATACGAAAATGCCAACTGAACATTCAGAATGGATTAAAAATCCAAAAATCTACGAAATTAATACATGGCCTTGGCTTAGATCATTATCAGAAAGATATGATTCTCCTATTACTTTGAAAAACATCCCGGATGAAATTTTTAATAGAGATATTAATCAATTTGATGCTGTCTGGTTAATGGGTGTATGGGAAAGGAGTCCAGCAAGTAAAAAAATCGCTCTGGAACATCCAGACTTACAAAAGGAATTTCATAAAGCGTTACATGAGCTTCGAGAAGATGATGTAGTAGGTTCACCATACTCTATTTATTATTATCATGTTGATAAGAATATTGGTGGAGTAGACGGATTAAAAAAGACTCGAAAGCAATTAAGTGATCGTGGAATTCGATTGTTATTAGATTATGTTCCTAATCATGTTTCAATCGATTCTCTCTTGACATTAGAATCAAATCTATTTATTGAAGGAACATTGGAAGATCTTATGAACCGGCCGTATGATTTCTTTAGTCTTTCAGAAAAGGTTTTTGCACATGGTCGAGATCCCAATTTTTCCGGGTGGACAGACACTATTCAAATAAATGCATTCTCAGAAGAAGCACGGCAAAAGTCAATTAGTACTTTATTAAGCATAGCTGAACTATGTGATGGTGTTCGTTGTGACATGGCAATGTTAATGACAAATAAGATATTTAGTAAAACATGGGGGGAAAAAGCTGGATTTATACCTGAAAAAGAATTCTGGGAAGATGTCATCCCGACAGTTAAGGAAAAGTTTCCCAACTTTTTATTTATTGCTGAAGTTTATTGGGATATGGAATGGGAACTCCAACAACAAGGGTTTGATTTTTGCTATGATAAACGATTATATGACCGTTTATCTCATGAAGATGTTCAAAATATAAAAACCCATCTCGATGCGGATTGGAATTATCAAAGAAAGCTTATTAGGTTTATAGAAAACCATGATGAACCAAGAGCAATCACTAAGTTTGGTGAAAAACGCAGTTGTGCAGCAGCAATAATAGCAATGACATTGCCTGGAGCTCGGTTAATACATGAAGGACAAATGGAAGGTTTTAAAATTAAATTGCCAGTGCAATTAGGCAGGCGACAAACTGAAGAAAGAAACCAGGACCTCTTTGATTTTTATCAGAATTTATTAAGTGTTATACCAAGAAAAAAAAATATAGATCTTAAATGGTCTCTTTGTAAAGTAAACCCTCTCAACTCTAATGATCCCTCCTATAAAAATATAATTTCATATATATGGTGGGCTGATGATGATATTTATCACCTCATTGTTATTAATTATAGTCCAGATTCTTCAAAAGCTCATATAAAAATAGATACTTTAAACTACGGCTCAAATGATTGGATTTTCAATGATTTGCTTAATAAAAATGAATACTTTTATAAAGGAGAAGACCTGAGCAAATACGGTCTTTACATAGATTTAAAAGCTTGGGACGGACATATATTTAATATTAAGAAAAAAATTTCTTAATATTAGAAAGAATAAGTTGGGTGAAATAGGATATGGATCCTCTTAACTTAATTAAAATAATTGCAGCAATAGTTACAGTCATTGTTGCATTCATTGCAGGCGTTGTTGAATTGCGGTTAAATCCAGATAATTGGTTAAATAGATGGTTTGCCTTATTTTTTGCTTCCGCGTCCCTAGGATTTTTAACTTACACAATTTACCATTTCATATATATGGATTCTTATTCCAATGCTGAACTGATAATTATTCCCATTATGATAACAGCTCATATTTTATTCAATTTTATTCCTGTCTCCTTAGTGATGACAGTTTTTATAGTAGAAAAGTATAAGAAGATTGCTATGAATCTAAGTCATCTTGGAATAATGATAACATTGTTTATCCTAATGAGTGTTGGGTATTTTATCTGGCCACCAACTTTAAATCCAGTAAAATATGCAGATAAGATAATTGATACTGAAACTCCTGATGGTTTATTTATTTTTGTAAACATTAGTAGGATCGTATTACTCTGTTATGTTGTTTTAAAATACGCAATGATTACTAAAAAAGTCGAGGAAGAGACTAAGAAAAGAGTTCAATGGTTTTTTACAGGAATTATCATCGCAATTATCGGGCTATTTATAAATATAACTGGAGGCCTTTTCGGATTAATAATATTTGAAATTATTGCTTTAATTTTTGTTGATATTGGAATGATAATTGTAGTTAAAGGTTTTTTAATATAATCGATTTTTCAAAATTCTGATGCATTTAATTTTGAGAAAGATTAAGTAATTTCACCGAATCCAAAGAAGTTATTACTTCACAAATTTGAATGAATATATTAAATGGATGGTTATGATTTACTTAGAATTAGTAAGAAGCTTTTAATAGAATAATCAATTATTTTCTTTTATGAAAGCTGTTATATTAACGGCAGGAAAGGGAAAGAGATTGATGCCTATAACGTCTTCTCGCCCTAAACCAATGATACCTCTTGCTGGCAAGCCTTTATTGGAATATACAATCTTAGGTTTAAAAAACGCTGGAATAAGTGAAATTTTATTAATAGTTGGATATAAAGAAGAAGGTATTAAAGAATATTTTGGTAATGGGTTAGACAAATTTAATGTTAACATTGAGTATATTTCTCAAGAAGAGCAATTAGGGACAGGGCACGCCGTAAGTTATGCTAAAGATTTTGTAAAAGATTCCCCGTTCTTGTTGATGTATGGTGATTTAATAACAGATCCAAAAATCTTTAAAGATATTTTAGAAAAATTTAATGAAACTAAAATCGAAGGATTAATAACATTATTGAAAGTAAATAATCCCCAAGATTATGGAATAATTTCACTTAACTCTGATGATTTTGTAGCAAAGATTACTGAAAAGCCTTCTCCAGAATTAAATTTAGGGAATTTAGCAAATGCGGGAATTTATATTTTTAATCCTATGATATTTAAAGCAATTGAGAAAACAGAAAAGTCAATTAGAGGCGAATATGAATTTACAGATTCAATGGAAATTTTGATAAATCAGTTAAACGGAAACATCTTAGGATACATTATAAAAGATTATTTTTGGAGCGATATCGGATTACCATGGCAATTATTTGGGGCAAATTCATTTGTGTTAGATAGAATAGAACGGAAAATACTTGGTGATGTCGAAGAGAACGTTAAAATCTTAGGAAATGTTCATATTGGTAAAAATACGAATGTTAAATCAGGTAGTTATATTCAAGGCCCATGTTATATAGGAGAAAATACATTAATTGGACCTAATGCATTTATTAGACCCTATACTTCTGTAGGAGATAATTGTCACATAGGTATAAGTGAAGTTAAAAACTCACTAATTTTTTCAAAGTCAAATGTTCCTCATTTCAATTATGTTGGAGATTCTATTATATGTGAAAATGTAAATCTTGGTGCTGGTTCAAAAACCTCCAATTTAAGGTTTGATAATAAGAGTGTTAAAGTTAATATTGAGGGGAAATTGATTGATTCAGGTAGGAGAAAATTAGGCGCTTTTATAGGTCCGAACGTACAAACTGGTATTAATGCAAGTATTATGTGTGGAAAAAAAATAGGTGAAAATTCCATAATAGGGGCACATACCTTAGTCGTGGAAGATGTATCACCCAATACACTTTATTATCATGATCCATTTGAAGGTATTAAAAAGAAAGACAATCCATTTTATTAGATATTAATGAACAGTAACCGTCTTAGATAAATTAAGTGGTTTATCAGGATCTAATCCATGATGCAGAGAGGTATAATATGCTAATAATTGTAATGCAGGTGTAAACGTTATTGGACTAAATATATTATAATATTTATCTCCAGGTTGGGGTATTCGGATTGTCATATCACTTAATTCGGTAATATTTTTATCATTCTCTACCACAAGAGAAATTATTTTGCCCCCTCGCGCTTTGAATTCCATTACGTTTCCAATTAATCTTTGATATGTCTCATCTGGGGGAGCAATAAATATTATAGGAAATCCTTCTCTAACTAGAGAAATTGGTCCATGTTTGGCATGAGCTGCCGAGTATCCTTCTATAAAACGGCAAGCAACTTCCTTTAATTTCAATCCTCCTTCTTTAGCAGTGGCAATTGATATACCCCTTGCTAAAAAGAAAAAATTTACGCTTTTTTCTAAAGTATTTACAACATCTTTAATTGAATCTACGTTATTTTTTAAAAAATTTTCAATAATTTGTGGAGTTTCTTCTAAAGCTTTTTCATATTTTTCTATTTCTGATTCTAATTCAACTTTTCTTAGTTTTGCTATTTCTATTGCTATTAAAGCTAAAGTGAGTACTTGAGTATTATAAGTTTTAGTTGCAGCAACACCAATTTCTGGTCCTGCTTGAGTCACGATCACATGATCGGAATATCTGGTAAGAGAAGACCCCACAACATTTGTAATTGTTAAGATTTTTACATTTGTTTTGCTTTTTGCCCATCTAATTGCTTCAATTGTGTCTATTGTTTCACCTGATTGCGAAACCGCAATTATGACAGAATCTTCTTTTAATGAATTGGATAGTTGCGTTTGTAATTCAGAACATTCAATAGCTTGAATATACTTACCTAGAAATCTTGAAATTATAAATTTTCCAGCTAATGAAGCATAAAAAGATGTGCCTGCTGCAGTAATATAAATATTTTCTGCTGACCATAGTATTTTTGAAAAAATTCGTAAAAGATCTTTAGAGATTTTCATTGTACGCTTCATCGCAGTTGGTTCCTCGTAGATTTCCTTTAACATGAAATGTTCATAACCTTTTTTTTCTGCTGCATCAATATTCCATTCAATTAATTGAATTTCTTTCTCAATTTTTTTGTTAGTCTTAATATCAAAGAATTCGACCTCTCCTGCTTTTACTACGGCAAGTTCGTCATCATCCATAATATAACATTTCCTTGTTAAAGGTAAAAAAGCAGGAATATCCGAGGCACAATAAGTTGTTTTCCCCTCTTCTATTCCAATCACCAATGGAGATTCTTTTCTAACTACTATAAATGAATCTGGGTGGTCAGCATGGCAAATAGCCAACCCATATGCTCCTTTACATAACTTTAATGCTTCAATTACAGAATCCTTAAAATTTAGCCCCTCTTTCATTTTAATTTCAATGAGATGAGGAATAATTTCTGTATCTGTCTCAGATTTAAAGATATGACCTTTTTGGGCAAGTTCTTTCCGTAATTCTATGAAATTATCTATGATCCCATTATGGACAACCGCAATTTTACCTGAACAATCTAAATGTGGATGACTATTGTTTTTAGTAGGTGCTCCATGAGTTGCCCATCTAGTATGTGCGAGGGCAAGTTTAGAGTCATTTGGAAATTCTGTTAAATCTATTTTCTTTTGGATTTCATCAATTCTTCCAGAATCCTTTTTAACATATAATTTAGAATCAGATAAAGTAACTATCCCGCACGAATCATATCCTCGATATTCTAGACGCTTAATTCCTTCAAGAACAATTTTTCCTAGAGAGATGTTTTTCTGATTAGTTATTATACCAAATATGCCACACATCTAAAAATAGAAAGGAGTGAAAAATATTTTAAAGTTATTATTGTTAAAAAAAACATATTTGAGGTAGATATCACAAAAATCTATTCCATAACCTTAAATTGAAATGATATATTTTTATTTTAAATCAAAAATGCTTTAAATCGATGCATAGAGTATGCCAATCAATGTTATTATAACAAAGAATTATGATCACTTAAGTGAAGTAGCAGCTAGAATTGTTAAAGAAAAAATCTTGCAAGTGCTCCAAAAACAAAAAGAATTTGTCTTGGGATTAGCTACAGGAAATTCACCAACAGGTCTTTATAAGCATCTGGTCAATATGTTTAATTCAGGTGAATTGGATAGCAATCGGATTCATAGTTTCAATCTCGATGAATATGTTGGACTTCCTGGTGAGAATCCTCAACAACGCGTCCTGCATCAAGAAAGCTATTGTTATTTTATGATTCAAGAGTTTTTTGGACTCCTTAAAAAAAAATTTATCGAAACAACTGTGCCTTATGGTTGCTTGATTGATCAAGAACAACTAGTAAATGAACTTGAAGAAAATCCAGAAGATTGGAGCGAATTAGGCATAGATGCCGGTAAATCAATAGTTATAAAAGAGAATCCTACTTCTGAATATTTAAACTGGATTCGTAAAACAATATTAGAAGGGTATACTCAAAAAATAGAGAATGCCGGTGGTATCGACTTACAAATTATAGGTGTTGGGGGGCGTGGACATGTAGCCTTCCATGAATCGGGAATTCCATTTGAGAATAGTAGTGTTTTATTAGTAAAGCTTGATGAAAACACCGTTGAAAATGCCGTACAAGATGGTCATTTCTCCTCAAAAGAAGAGTCTCCTTTGTATGCCATCAGTATGGGCGCTGAATTAGTATATAAAGCAAAAACAGTAATTTTGTTAGCTAATGGCGAACGTAAGGTTGAATCAGTCAGTAAATCGTTATTAAATGATCCCACTCCAGATATCCCCATTTCCTTTGGCCAAATATATTCAAATAAAGGAGGAAATCTGATTTATATAGTGGATAAAATCGCAGGTCGAGAACTTCTCGTAAATAAGGAGACCCTCAAACAAAAAGGAATAGAAATTAAAGAAATATAAATCGTTAATATTGAAAAATTAATTTTATAACTATATCAAATTCAATTTTTCCATTTTTTCTTTAGTTAAGTCGTTCATATCTTGTGAAGCTTTTAAATTCAAGCTTGATTCCCCTGTGATTCTTAAATATGGACTTGTTCCTGAGCGTCTAATTAGGATCCAGCCATCATTGTAATCGAATCTAACTCCATCCATCTTATTGATATTTGTTATTTTTTTTCCTATACTTTCTAAAGTCTCTTTCATTTCTTCAATGATTTCTTTATTAATATCTTCTGTAAATGGGATATCTTTTTTCAAACTAAATTTAGTTTCACAGAAAGGGTATTCCGGAATCTCCTTCAGTAAATCCCGTAAAGGTTTTCCTACTTCCACTAACATATTAAGAATGTTAGCAATTGTAAAAATTGAATCAGGACCTAAATGATTATCAGGCCAAATATATGTACCTGAAGTTTCTCCCCCTAAAAATCCTCCTTGTTCTTTTAAAGCTATTGCTACCTTAATATCTCCAACTTCAGTTCTGATCACATCGCAACCAAGTGGATTTAAAACATCTTCCATCAAACTCGAAGAATTTATTGCAGTTGCAACTTTCATATTTTCTTCTGTAAGCAAAGTTCCCTTATATTTTTTTATATAATGTTTAGCCATAAGGGCTAAAAGTCTAATGGGATCCACAATTTCTCCATCTTCATCCAAGAATATTACTCTATCAGCATCACCGTCAAGGGCAATCCCAATATCTTCTTGATTTGAAGTCTTAAGAAATCTGGAAATTTGAACTAAATTTTCCTTACTCGGTTCTGAATTACGCCCTGGAAATTTACCATCCATTTGTGCATTTAAAGTTATTATATTAACATCATAAGCACTTAATAAACGTGGAACAATATCACAGCCTGCTCCGTTTCCAGGATCAACGATAACATTAAAATTGCTCCCATCTATGGCAATACGATTTGTAATATCTAAAATATGCATTTCATTTATGTCATCAATTTGTATTACTTTGCCAACCTCATCCCACCCTATGTTTATGAAAGCTTTTTCATTATAGATTCTTTCTATTTCCATCTCTTGTTCAGGTGTATATCCCATGCCTGAAGGATTCCAGATTTTTAATCCAATATATTCAGGAGTATTATGACTGGCCGTAATCATAACTCCCGCATCTGCTTTTAAAAAACGCAATGACATAGCTAAAGTGGGTGTGGTTACTATCCCTAGAGCTTTTACAGTACACCCTGTGCTTACTAATCCAGAAATTAATGCATATTCTATGGGTAAAGCAGAGGTCCTAATATCTTTACCGATTACAACGTTACTACTCCCTTTAAGATAAGTCCCTAAAGCAAGACCAACATCTAAAGCCATTTGAGGGGTAAACATAACGTCTGATTCGCTATAATTTTGAAACACTCGACGAATGCCAGAAGTACCAAACATAATACCTGCCATAAAATTTTCACTTTCAGTTAAATATTGATTATAATGATATAATGAAGTTTTGTAATAATATTTTCCGAATCTACCTTTTTTAATGAGATTTTAATATTATCCTCGATTTGAATAGTAATTTGGAAATGAGAAATTATTAATTTTCTACATGATTTGCTTTATTTAAATAAAGAATATTATTACTGTTCATTTTCTTTCGAAAAATGATTTTTCAAGGATTATTTAACATACTAGATTTATACTTTAATGATATTGAACTCTTTTATAACAGTATAGATCACTATTTTCGAGATAAAATTATTGATTCTTTTGGAACTAGTCATATTGAAAAAGAAGATATGGTACAAAAACTGGATGAAATCACCTTATTTCTGATACATGTTTTTGTTGAGTTGGGTTTTGAGCTAAACGAAGTTGAAACTGAATTTTTAGACCCTTTTTTAAAAATTCAAGAGGATGATATCCAAGTTATTAACTCACCTGTCGATCTTTATGAAAAAAAAATCGCTCCAATTCTCTATGAAATTTTTCTAGAAAAGATTGTAGATTATTTAGTTGACACCGAAATCGCACCTTTAATGTTAAAATTTAAGGATGAAGGTTTTTTACCAATAGAATTTATTATGGAATTAAGAAATTTGAAAAATTTACTTGAGCATGATCGAGAAAAACATGAAAATTTAAGAAAATATATTCAAATTCAAAAACATATCATTAATAAATTCTGGGAAAACAAGAGAAGTATAGAGAGTTTAGAAGATATTAAGGAACCTGAATTTAAACTACAAATTATTTATTTAATATATCGAATTATTCACTTTTTTCACCTACAAATAGCATTTGATTTTTCACACATCAAATCTTATCTGAAAGAAAATGTTGATGAGTGGCTAATTGATGTTCCACTAGTATCACTAAAAAATCCAGATATATATTTTTGCGGCATTTATTTAGGTAAACATTTAGGAGTAGAACTCGATGTTGAAAAAATCAAGAATTTCCTTTTAGATTTAAATTATGAAGTAAGCGAGAGATTTGTTGCTCCTTTGATGGAAGCCACTGATGGAGCATACTACTTTATTAAATCAACTGAAATGATGGAATTATTCCTAAGTACAGAGCAAATAAATTGGATAATTAAAACAGAACCAGAATATTTTGAACCTAATTATTTGAAGAATCTAGAAACATCTCAACTAGTGGTTATTCTAAAACTTTATCGCCATTTAGGCATAAAAAAGATCGAAAGCGAAATAAACGTTATAACCGAGGAAATAGAAAAACGGATTACCTCTGAGGGAATAAAACAGTTTAGAGATGGATTTGTTTCATCAGAAGCCACATATTATGTCTTATTTTGCCATTATATGAACAACACCCTTGAAAAGTTAAAAGAGTATGATATTTTAAATAATGTTGTCTCAAGAATTTATAGAAATTTAGAATTCCTTGATTTTTCAATAGATACTAATTTTGATTTAGTAAGTGAACTATTCTATTCATTGGAGAGTCTAAAATTGTTTAATTGTGTAGAGACAAAGGAAATGATAATTCATCTTGCTAAGTTCTTATTTCCTCAGGAGATTGTTGAAAAAATTTCAGCTAGTAAAGAAATCATTAGAAGTAAAGCAAAATTCAGGCATCTAAAGGTAAATAGATTAACTGGGGAAACAATCTATTAAGATTGTATTCTATATTTAGATTTTGATGGATATTTTTTTATATAGTCTTAATAACTACAAATTTTTAATTGAGTCTAAACATTTTACTAAGATAATAAAAGTATCTACTGATTTTGATGGATTTAGAAGATTTTGAACTCATTTATAAAGAAAATAGAGTAAAAATTAAGGATAAAACGAAGATTGAATCTAAATTAAAAACCATTGTTGGATTGAACAACTATTCCACCAAAAAAATAGATATCCTAGCATATACAAAAGACTCAACATTAATAGGTTTTAATTGGGAAATAGAGGGTAAAATTGCGGGTATTGCTGATTTCATTACATGGCCAGAAACAATAGAACAAATTAGTGAAATACTGAAGCTAGCAAATCAAGAAAAAATTCCAGTGATCCCTTATGGAGAAGGATCTGGGGTTGTTGGTGGAGCAATACCTATTTATGGAGGAATTATCATTGATATGAAAAAATTCAATAAAGTAATAACGATTAATGATAAAAACCTGACTGTAACAGCTGAAGCAGGGATTAATGGTATGAATTTAGAACGTTATTTAAATACCAATGGATACACTTCTGGTCATATTCCTCAATCATTATATACTTCCTCCTTAGGTGGTTGGATTGCACATCGAGCTGCGGGACAATTCAGCACAAAGTATGGGAAGATTGAAGATATTGTATTAGGAATGGAAGTAGTCTTACCACAAGGTGAAATTATTAATTTTAAAACGATTGCTAGGGCATCAACGGGTCCACAACTTGATAAATTATTCATTGGAGGAGAGGGAACACTTGGTATAGTTACAAAAGCAACATTAAAAATTTGGCCTTCTCCAGAAAAAAGGGCTTTAATTTCATATGCTTTTCCTACGATTGAAAATTCTTTTAATGCTGTAAGAGAGATACTAAGAGAGCAAATTTATCCTGCTGTAGTTAGAATTTATGATAAATCTGAGACTGCCCGACATTTTCCAGATATTGATAATGCCAAAGATAAAGTTATGGTTATATTCATTTGTGAAGGAAATTCAAGACTTGTTGATTTAGAAGAATCAATCACTAGAGAAAAATGTGAAAAAAATACAGGGATTGAATGCGGTGAACATCCAGTAGAGCATTGGTTGGAAACAAGATTTCGAGTGACCGAAACCTCATCAATGCCTCCTTATAAAATCGTATTTGATACTATTGAAGTTGCATCTTTATGGGATAACGCAGCAGATGTTTACCATCGTGTTCTTGAATCAATGAATCAGATCAAGGGAGTCTTAATGACCACAGCTCATGTGTCTCACTTTTACCCAAATGGGGTAGGAATCTATTTTTCATTTGGTGGAGTACCTCCAAAAGGAAACTCCGACTTAAAATTTTATCAAGAATGCTGGGATACAACTATTAAAGCTGTTTTGGAAGCAGGTGGTTCGATTGCTCATCATCATGGGATTGGTCTTAATAGATCTCATTGGATGGATAATGAATGGGGTAATGCTATGAATACATTAAGACAAATTAAGAAAGTTCTTGATCCAAATAATATTTTAAACCCAGGTAAGATCTATATCGATACTTGGAAAAGGAGTGAGATTTAAATGGGCATAGAAGAGACATTAAACAAATATAAATGGATGGTTCCGTTACTTCAAAAGGCTGATAGAGAAACCAGATCTACCCTAATGAAAAATTTTAGGCAAAGAAAGAAGAATTTCTTTCCTGAAGGAGAATTTAAAGCTGATGTAGATAATCTGATAAAATGCATGCTTTGCCCTAATATGTGTAGATTTGATTGTGGAACACTACAAGCAACATTAACTGAGACTATGAGCCCTGCTTATAAAGCAAGAATTGGGTATTATCTCACCATAGGAAAGATTGATTATGCTGATTCTGAATTTGTAGATCTTATGTATAAATGTACAAATGAAGAAACATGTAAAGTATGGTGCCCATTTGATTTTTCTGTAGTTTCCTTGTTAGAAACAGTACGAGATGATATTAATGCTAAAGGATTCATGCCAGATTTCTGTAAAGAACAAATCGAGAAATTGAAGAATTCAAATACAATAGAAGGATACAACATTTTTGAAACTTACAAAGAAAAGGGAATTGAGAACATTGAGACAAAGGGAAAGGATGATGTGTTTTATTATATTGGTTGTGAATCAATGAAATTCCCAGAAGTTATAAAAGCAAACATAGAAATTTTAAAGACTGCTGGAATTAAATTTTCAACTAATTTAGATAAAAAAATATGTTGTGGAGGACCTGCTTTCAATATAAGAGATATGGAAACTGCTATAGAATTTGCTAATAAAAACAAAGAACTTATTGAATCTACAGGTGCTAAAATTATTATATCAGACTGTCCAGGTTGTATTTTAACCTTAAAGGAGAGATATGAGAAAGCTGGAGTTAAAATTGAAAAAGAGATTATACATACTACTCAATATTTTATGAAACTAATTAATGAGGAAAGGATAAAAATTACTAAAAGTATTCCGGAAGAATATAGGAAAATAACGATACATGATCCATGTTTGATTTCAAGAAACTTAAATGATACTGAATCAATAAGGAATATTCTTGGTAAAATTCAAGGTTTAGAACTCGTCGAGCCAATTTATAATAACGAAAACACTCACTGTTGTGGTTGGAGTGGGACAGCTCATTGGGCAGATAGAGACTTAGCTATTAAACAAGCTCAGAATCGAGTTAATGAATTAAAAGAGACAGGAGTAAATATATTCATATCAGCATGTCCTCTCTGTGAGTTAGGCTTAGCATACGGTTTGAAAGAAACAGAAAAAGAGAAATATAATATATTAGATATATCTGAAATATTAATAAAAGTACTATAAAAAATATCAAATTAAAAAGTTTGGAAAGAGTCGGATTATGAGCGATTTAATATGTGTTTTTGATGTTGGAACAACTGGTACTAGAACTATTGTTTTTGATATCAATGGAAAAGAAATGGCAAGAGATTATGAAGAATATCAAATCCCTAAACAACCAGTAGGGATTTCAGAACAAGATCCTCTTATCTGGTGGAATGCCATAAAAAAAACTTGTAATTATGTTTCACAGAAAGTCAATACTAATGATATTGTAGGTATTTCAGTAGCATCTCTTAGAGAGACATTAACCTTTATAGATGATAAAGGGAATCCTCTACATCCAGCCATAACATGGATGGATGATAGAGGGGAACCGAGTGCTAAAGAATGGGTTGAACAAGATGGTGGAACTAGAAGATCATTACCTAAGATTGTATGGTTGAAAGAAAATAAACCAGAAGTTTATGAAAAAATATCTAAAATTGCTTACGGAGATACAATCATCTATAATAAATTATGTGATGTATTCATAACAGATTATACTAATGGGACTTTCGGAATTCTTAATTTAGAAACGTTGAAGTGGGATGAGGGATTGTCCGAGCGTTTCAATATCCCCATTGATTTATGGCCTGAGCTATACCCCCCTGGAGAGGTTGTTGGTGAACTTTCTATCTTGGCAGCAAGAGAATTAAGTTTGCCAAATAATATCCCCGTGGTTATGGGAAGTGGGGATCAACAATGTGCTGCATTAGGATTAGGAGTTATTGAAGAAGGTCAAGCTAAAATTACTACAGGGACTGGAACTTTCGTTGATTATGTTACTAACAGGCCTATTAAGCCTGCTGGAGATGTTCCTATTTTTTCTTTCCCTATACCCATCAAGGGAAAATGGACTATTGAAGGCGCAATGCCAGGAACAGGAACAGCTATGAAGTGGTTTAAAGACAATTTTTCTCAATTACAAATTAAAGAGAGCTATGAGAAACAGATCAATGTGTATGATATCTTAACAAACGAAGCGTCAACGATTCCACCTGGTAGTGAAGGATTACTTTTTATACCATTATATATGTTTAAAAAGGGTACTATTCATGGTCTAGGATGGAATCACTCGAGGGGTCATATGATTCGAGCAATCATGGAATCTGCTGCGTTAATAGCTCAAATGTACCTCCAAATGTTGGAAGCAATGGGTGGTGCAAAAGTCTCAGAAGTAAGAGCAGACGGAGGGGCTATGAATAGTCCATTATGGGCACAAATCCTAGCAGATGTAACAACAAAAAAAATCCTTATACCTGAAGTAAAAGATGGTGCTGCAATGGGTGCCGCAATATTAGGCTTTTATGGTACAAAGAAATACGATAATCTTGAAACGGCTGTTGATAATATGGTGAGGTTTATTGACACTAAGGAACCTATTAAACAAAATGTTAAGATTTACAAGAAATTAAATAGGATTTTTATGCCAACCCTATTAGAACTTCATGAGAAAAAAAGAGTCACAAAAGACTTATAATTTTTTTTTATAGTTTATTTTCACTTTTGTTAACTTTCTTTCTATTTTAGAAAAGTATTTTTTGATTCCTTTATTTCAAAAATTATATAATATAATAATATCTTAGATTCATGCCTTACATCAAGAACCAAGAGGGTTATAATCTATATTACGAGAACATCAACCCAGATTCAGATTGTAGCATCATTTTACTACATGGATTTGCCTCATCTGCTTCATTCTTTAAATCACAAATAAAAATTTTAAAAGAAAATTATCATATAGTTGCTTTTGATGCCTTAGGGCATGGAAGGAGTGATCATCCTAAGGAATTAAACCTTACAAAAAATCTAAGATATGACATTATTAGGGATTTAGAGGATCTCCTAAGCTATTTAGGAGTAGACAAGAAATTTGGAATAATTGGTCACTCTCTTGTTGGTGGGATGATAGGGCAATTATTTACAATGAAACATCCGGATAAGATTAAATTCCTTATCTTGATGAATTCAGGATATATTATAATAGACAATGTAATTAGAAATATATTCTATAATTTACTCCCTTACTTCATTCGTATGAATTTTTTGGATGTTGTAGCGAATTCCATTGAGAAAATCTTAGATAAAACTATCCCTTACATAATTACTGCTCTATCAGATTCTTTAGCAGGAATTAATTTAACCAAAGACGAATTATATATGAGAATTGAAGATCAAATCTTTAATATGATAAATGAGATAAATGAGTATGATCCTTCACATATCAGTTGTCCAACTTTAATAATTGGTGGGAGGTTAGATAATTTTGCACCTGAACAGATGTCTGAAGAGCTACATAAAAAAATTCCTAATTCAACCCTAAAAATCATTGATATGGCAGGTCATTTTGCCCCTGCTCAAAGAAAAGATGTTATTAATGGTTTAATATGTGAGTTTATTAGAGATCTTGAGTGAATATAACACATAGGTTTGTTTAATCACATATTATTGAAAAATTATGAATGATATATCTGAACTGAATGATTCAAATACACCAATTTCATTTTTTAAAGAAAATGTAAAAATGTTTGTTAATAAACGTAATTGGATTAAATACCACACCCCAAAAAATCTAGTACAAGCAATAAATTGTGAAGCTGGTGAACTTTCTCAATTATTACTTTTTAAAGATTATAGAAAGGAAGATATATGGAATGATAAAAAACTTCTAACAAACATTTCTGATGAAATAGCAGACGTTTTTATATATTTAATTAGTCTCATTAATTTGTTGGATTTGGATTTAAGCCAAGCGTTTGAAAAAAAAATGGAAAAAAATAATAAAAAATATACTACTAAAGAATTTAATAACGGAATATATTATAAAAAGTAAAATAAGTATAGATGAGTGTGGTTAAGATGAATAAAGAACTCCTAGCTCCATGTGGATTATATTGTGGTGTTTGTGCTATTTATATTGCTCATAGAGATAATAATCTGAAATTTAAAGAACGTCTTGTAAAGGTATATCAACCTTTTTCAAAAACAGTAGAGGATGTTAAATGTGGAGGGTGTCTTTCTGAAAACCAAGAAGATATATTCGGATATTGCCAATCATGTCCTATAAGAGATTGTATAAAGAGTAAAGGAATAAATGGATGCTATCAATGTGATGATTTTCCGTGTAAATTTATAGAAAATTTTCCAATACCTGTTGGAAAAAAGGTAATGTTAAGAGCAATTCCAAGGTGGAAAGAAATAGGGACAGAAAAGTGGGTTGCAGAAGAAGAAAAAAGATACCACTGTCCTGAATGTGATAATCCATTATTTAGAGGTACTAAAAGATGTAATAATTGTGGGATTTCTGTAGATGTAGACTGAATCACTTTTATTCTTTAATTAATAAAAAGGTTTTTTATGTTTTTTTCAACTATAATAAAATCATGGTAATACAAAATATTGAGGATATTATTAAAGAACAACTAAATTATACCCTAAAAGAAACTAATTTCATCAATTTAGGGAAATTATATAGAGGAAAGGTTCGCGATAATTACATTAAAGAAAATAAAAGAATAATAATCGCAACTGATCGCTTGAGTGCGTTTGATCGTGTTATTACTACTATTCCTTTCAAGGGTCAGATGTTAAATCAGATCTCTTCTTTTTGGTTTGAAAAAACTAAAAATTTAGTAAAAAACCATATTATTGAAGTACCAGATCCAAGTGTTTCGGTCGTTCATCAATGTCAGACTCTTCCAGTTGAGATAATCGTGAGAGCATATATTACGGGAACCGCATGGCGCAATTATCTGAAAAGTGAACCTACTTCAGGGATAATGCTACGGAAGGGTTTAAAAAAGAATCAAAAATTGGATGATGTTTTGGTCACACCCTCAACGAAAGCTGAATCTGGACACGATATTTATATCCCCAAAGAACAAATTATAAGAGAGAACATGGTAGGAAAAGAAATCTATGAAGAAATGGAAGAAGCTGCATTAAAGTTATTCAAATATGGTCAAGAGTATTGTAGGAATAATGGACTTATCATGGTTGATACTAAATATGAATTTGGATTAAAGGATGGAGAATTAATGGTCATTGATGAAATTCATACTCAAGACTCGTCAAGATTTTGGATCTTGGAATCATATGAAGAGTTTTTTGAAAAAGATGAGGAGCCCGATATTTTAGATAAAGAAATATTTAGAGGATGGCTTATGGACACATATCCGAAAATCTTTCCTGATATTAAGCCTGACGAAAAAATCCCTCCTATATCAGAGAATATTAAAATAGAACTAGCAACGAGATATATGAGAAGTTATAAAAAAATTACGGGATCGGATTTTAAAGCAGAAGTTGCAGATGTAAATCAAAGGATCCTTGAAAATTTAAAGGAAACTAACTATTTATAGAATTTAAGAAAACTTTAAATAATAAATAATAGTATTTAATTGTATTATGTTAGCTTTAATTCTTTTATTTCTTGGTTTTGTGCTATTTTTGCTTAGTTTTATCTTTATAATACTTGATATTAAAAATTATGAAAACAATAGATATAAAGATTTAAAAGTAAATGAATTGCCTAAGCGTAGTTCACAAAGTTTACTATTCGGTCTTTTAGCTTTATTAATAGCTGTAATTACTAGCTTAACATACGTTTAAGATATTTCTTTTTTACAAAAAAAGTCTGAATATATCCTTTTTTAAAATAAATATAAAGTTTTACTACTTCCATATTTGTTCCCTCCTAAATGTTTTTGAACCTGATTAGGTTAATAGCTTCAAAAAGAGTGAGAGCGAATGTGTTCTAGCCGTTTTTGTCGAAGGCAATTATTTTTAAGTTAATAAGAATTAATAATAGTATATACAACCTCTCTTTTCATAAATGGATCGTCTAGAATTTATTTCACTTAAAAAGAAAAAAAATTTAATAGTTTCTTCTTGAGAATTATGCAAGCTAATTTTATAGTCGAAATCATCATGACTAATAAAGAAATGGCGAGAGATCCTGTTGGCGCAACTATTAAACGAGATCTCCTAGCCAAAAAAGGTTATGATATGATTTCAAACGTTCGTAGTGGTCAATATCTTCGAATTCATATTTCTGCTGAAAATGAAGAAAACGCAAAAGAAATTATAGAAGATATGTGTAATAAATTAAGAATATTCAACCCCGTTACTCAAAATTTAACTATTTTAAGAGTATCCAAATCATGAATATTAAAATAGCCGTAATTCAGTTCCCAGCTGCGAATTGCGACCTAGATGCTATACATGTTCTAAATAACGTAATTAATGTGCAGGCAGATTTAGTATGGCATAATCATTTTAAAGAATCTAATTATGACGCAGTTGTTTTACCAGGAGGTTTTTCCTTCGGAGATTATTTAAGGGCGGGAATAATTGCTGCCCATAGTCCAGCAATAGATGAGGCAAGGATAATGCTAAAAGACGGACGACCTGTAATAGGGATTTGTAATGGTTTCCAGATTTTAACTGAAGCCCAATTTCTTCCAGGCGCGTTATTACGAAATGAATCTCTTAAATTTAGCTGTAAATGGGTGAATCTGAAAGTTGAAAATAATAAAACAGCATGTACCAATAAAATGAATGTTGGTGATGTGCTTGCTTTCCCTATAGCCCATGGTGAAGGCCGCTATTATACAGACAATCTGAAAGAGTTAGAAGATAACAATCAGATAGTATTTAGATATTCTACGGAAAGCGGAGATCTAACAGAAGAGGCAAATCCTAATGGTTCCCTAGAAAATATAGCGGGAATTAGTAATTTAGACCAAAATTGTATCGGATTAATGCCACACCCAGAACGAGCATCAGAAGAAATATTGAGCCCAAAGGGAACGGTTCATGGAAAACTATTCTTTGAATCGATAATAGATTTTATTAAGCGGAGGGTATCTTAATGACAAAGGTAATTATTAATGGCGAAGAAGTAGATATAGAATTAACTAAATGGGAATTCAATAAAATAAAAGATATATTAAATAGGGAACCAAATCTCACAGAAACTCAAATGGTTTCTGTCATGTATAGTGAGCATTGTTCCTATAAATCATCGAGACCAAAATTAAAAATATTTGAAGATGCTGAGAAGAATTATGATTATGTTTTGGCTGGACCAGGTCAAGATGCGGGAGTCATTGATATTGGGGACGGTTATGTGTTGGCATTTCGAATAGAATCACATAATCATCCTTCTGCAATTGAACCATATCACGGAGCTGCTACAGGAATTGGTGGGATAATAAGGGATATTTTATGTATGGGTGCGAGACCCATTGCGTTATTAGATCCCTTAAGGTTTGGCTCTTTAAAAGATAATCCACACTCACAATGGTTATTTAAATATGTAGTGAAAGGAATTGCAGATTATGGAAATTGTACCGGGATTCCTACTATTGGAGGTGAAGTTGAATTTGATGATAGTTTTGAAACTAATTGCCTTGTAAATGTAGCGTGCATAGGATTAGGAACAATAGAAGATTTTGAACACGCTCCAAGTAGGGCATATAATCCTGGTGATTATGTAATTTTAATGGGAGGATCTACAGGACGGGATGGTATTCATGGAGTAACCTTTGCATCTCGTACATTAACGGAGATGTCTGAAGAAGATAGACCAGCAGTTCAAATCGGTGATCCGTTTACTAAAAAGATGATTATCGAAGCTACATTAGATGCTGTAAAGACAGGATATGTCAGAGGTTTGAAAGATCTCGGAGGAGGGGGCTTAACATGTGCCACAAGTGAATTAACGGGAGATGGAAATACTGGAGCAGAGATTCAGTTAAGAAAAGTTTTTACACGAGAACCTGGAATGACTTCTTATGAAATAATGCTTTCTGAATCACAGGAACGTATGGCTTTTATTGTTAAACCAGATGGATTAGAAAAAGTCCTTGATATATTTCGAAAGTATGAAATGGCTCATGCGGTTATAGGGAGAACAGATGATTCAAAAGTTCTAAAAGTATTTGATAATGGAAATCTGGTTGTAAATATGCCTTCAAAAGCTCTGGCAGAATCCCCAACATTTAAGCGAGAGGAGAAAAAACCAAGTTACTTAGATAATCTATTATCTCAGAAGACCCCGAAATATTCCTTAAGTTTAGAAGAAATAATTTATAATCTGATCGCTTCAGAAAATATCTGTAGCAAAGAATGGGTTTACCGTCAATATGATCATGAAGTTGGTGTTCGATCAGTCGTAAAGTGTGGTGATGGAGATTCCGGTGTTTTAAGAATTATTGGCACGGACAAATTTATAGCCGCTAGCGTAGGTGTTAATTCAAAACATTGTTTTTTAGATCCTTACGAAGGCGCTAAAGGAGGATTAGTTGAAGTATGTGGAAATGTAATAGCTAATGGGGCAAAACCAATGGCAATGGTAAATTGTTGTAACTTTGGGAATCCTGAAATTCCCGAATCTTTTTGGTATTTTTCAAAAGCAGTTGATGGGATGAATGACTTTTGTAGAAGCTTGAAGATACCAATTGTTGGGGGAAACGTGTCATTTTATAATGAGGATGAGGTAACAAAGACTGCAATTAAAGCAACACCTATGATAATGATAGTGGGTATCATAGAAGGCGAAAAAAACATTATAACTCTTCCTTTTAAAGATGTAGGTAATGATATTTTCCTAATAGGAGAAACTAAAGCTGAATTAGGAGGATCAGAATACCATTCTGTCCTCCATAATATAGAGGGTGGTGTTCCTCCAACTGTAGATGAAGAGAAAATAAAGGCCATATGGGAATTTCTTTTTGAATTATATAATCGAAATCTTGTGAAAGCAAATCATGATGTAAATAAAGGTGGTGTTGTAATCACAATTGCGGAGATGTGTTTTAGAAATAAATTAGGCGCAAATCTTGATTTTAATAATTGTTATGGCGAAAAATTAAGAGATGATGAATTTCTGTTTAGTGAAACAGTTGGCAGATTTGTTATTGAAGCAAGCCCAAAAGATCTTGATCTTATACTTGATCTTGCTACACAATTTAAGATTGATCTTAAAAAAATTGGTATGCTAATTTCAAAGCCAGAAATTACAATTAGTGGAATTAAATCAAAACAATTCAAACTCGATTTAGTGAAGATGAAGAGATTATACGATTCTACAATACCCAACTTAATGGATATTTAATCATTTCGAAGATTTTGAATCAAATAAATTAATTGCACTAATATAAAATAGAATTATTTATTTATGAAATCTGTTTAAATATTATGTTCAATCTTGTTCGTTCTTCAAGAAGATTTTTAGAATAAAACCAAAACTTTGAAATATTTTGTTGATTTAAATACAATGTTAGATCCTTAGGTGATTTTTTGAGTCTTCGTTGTCGTGCTTGCATTCGTTGTAAGACCTATATAGTCATTCATCCAGATAATCCAATAAATCAAGTCGACATTAAAAAATTTGAAAGAAAACATACAGGTCATACCGTTATGACTGTTGAGATTAATGAGGTAAAGGGAGCTTATACACCTTCCACGGATAATGACGGTCCTCAGCCAACAGACGAAAATGTCTAACATTTTCTAAATAAAATATAAAAAAAGAAAAAAAAAGTAACATTTAAAACTAATTTTCTATTTTTGTACCGCACCATTTACAGAAACTTTCGGTTCCTGAAAGCTTACTACCACAGAGAGAACAAGTTTTAGCTTCTGCAGGAGTAGTCACTGAAGTACCACCGATTTTTCTTCCTTCTACTTTTCCACCACACTGAGTACAGAATTTTGCTGTAGGCTTAATTGGAGCCTTGCATCTTATACAGTTAGCTACTTCTTTTACTTCTTCTACTCCTACTTCTTTCGTGACTTTTTTATATGGTGATACCTTAGAAGCCGACTTTATTGGTTCTTTTAGTTTCAACTTCTTCTGACCACTTCTTGCTATTAAAGTAGCGATCACCAGAATAATAGCTACTACTAAAATAATGATTAAGATCCATTGAATATCAAGCCATCTCTCACGAGAGGTTATTCCTGTATCATAGGTCACATCAAAAGTAATTGAAGTAGATTCATCAGGAGAATTCATTGGATCAAAATAAACAAAGAAATACCAATTTCCTGAATTGGGTACGTTAAATGTTTGTTGGGGTATAAAGTCTGTATTGTTATCATGAAAATCAGCTGCTGTAAAATCTATAACACCAGTAGCAGTAAAATCTACAGTAAAATCGACATCTACATCGGAAACTCCATCATTGTACCAAACCACATAATAATCCTGAGCTTGGGAAATCACTAATGAATCTGCTTCTGCCATTGTATTCGGCTCATCTACGTAAAACGATGGCGAACCTCCTTGATCCCATAAATACATGTCATATGCGTCGGCAATGAAAAAATCTAGTGACCCAGACGAATTAAAATCATAATAGATTATAGAATCTGGTCTTAGAAACAGCCAGACATATTGATACTCATTGTTTTGAAGAGTGATTGGTCCTATTTCAGTTATATCCGCTGTCATAGTAGGAAAGGATTCAAAAGGTTTATCCCAGATAGCAAAATTAATATAGCTAGGTGATGACTCAACTGAAAAGGTGATATCATTCCCCTGTTCAATATATTCATATTCATACCAAAATTCATTAAAATATAACGTTTCTGTAGAGCGGTAATTTACATTACCTCCTACATCAGTATCACTAAATGGGAACAAAAGTGCTACCCCTGCAATAGGAAGAATGATTAAAGCAAGGATAATTATAGCTAATATACCACCTCCAATATACATAGGAGAATAATACCAGGGTCGATAATAACGTCCAGCCCACCATGGGGAATACCACCATCTATAATACCAGGGTCGGTGATAATACCACCAAGGACGATAATATCTCCTATGGGGTCTATATGATGTATGTCTATATGGACCACTTGGTGAGCGAGATACTATACGGTTAGCTCCAGTTCTTCCAAAAGGTCTCCCACTAGTTCTAATATTTCCCGTTCGACCTCCAAATCCCCCACCTCTGAAACCACCACCCCGGAAACCACCACCGAATCCCCCGCCTCGAAAACCTCCGCCTCCTCTTCCTCCACCCCCTCGGGGCATTTTTTATGTTGACACCTCACC
>JAHQWI010000146.1 GCA_029856085.1 Promethearchaeia archaeon
TTTACATCTTGACCTGTCAGCGCACTTGTTTTATAATATTTAATAATTTTATAATCTTGAGCAAATTTATTTACATGAACATCTGAAGTTGCATAGTTTGGGCTTGTAGCTAATGCATTTTGATCAACTAAATCAGCCTTATTTCCAAACAAGATAATCGGAATATTCCCACATGCTTCTTTTATATCTGAAAGCCATTTACTAACATGGTTGTAAGTTTCAATTTCCTCAGGAGAAAGAGAAAAAACAACAATTCCCCCACTGCTTCCGGTATAAAACCTATCACGTAGAGTACTAAAGGACTCCTGCCCCGCTAGGTCCCAGAGAAATAACTCAACCTTCTCCCCCGCAACATTTTCTTCATATTTCGAAAACTGCATACCTAAAGTTGAGATGTAATCTTTTTCAAATGAATCTGTTGTATATCTTTTAATCAGCGAAGTTTTCCCAACAGCAGCATCACCAACTACTACAATCTTCCATTTGAAGGCATCACTCACATGACTCAACCTTTAATTTCATTATCTATTTCCTAAATAGTAAAAATGAGCTATTTTAAATTTTTACAATGCAATAATCAAAAATGATTTTATAGAATAATATCAGATATTTAAGATAAAAAAGTAAATAATATCGCAATATTCTAAAAATAAAATTAAATGGATTTCTTGTTTAGAATAATCTCTCTTTATTGTAGATTTTCTTTAAGATTATTTTTTAATTTTTCAGCCATACTTCCTAATTTATGAACAGTCGCAGAAATCTCTTCCATTGAAGCAGTTTGTTGTTCTGATGATGAGTTTATTCCTTCCATTGTATTATGTACTATATTAATTATGCTTGTTATACGGTTAAGTTTATCTTTAGAATTATTAACAACGCTTTTTGATTCATCAGCTAATTTTCGAACTTCATCAGCTACCACTGCGAATCCACGACCATATTCCCCTGCTCTACCTGCTTCAATGCTCGCATTTAAAGCTAATAAATTAGTTTGATTGGAGATATTGATAAATTAGATTACTATATATCAAAAAGTTTAATTAAAAGTTCTGTGTTGTCGACCAATATATCTGGGTTATGTTCTAGTAGAGTCCCTTTCTTTGCCAGACCAGAAGCGACACATACCATTTTTACATTTGCAGAAGTTCCCGCATCAATATCTGTTGTCATGTCTCCTATGAAAATTGTTTCTGATGGCTTTATTTTCCATTTATCTAAGATTTTTAATATTCCTTCTGGACTCGGTTTCACTTCTGAAACTTCATTAAATCCTATAATAGTATCGAAAAATTTAGTCAAATTGAATTTTTCTAGAACTTCTTTCGCGTATTGGCTTTTGTTGTTTGTTAAAATTGCTAATCTTAGTTTCTTATCATACATTTTCCTAATTAAATTATCTATTCCATTATAAATCGAAGATTCTGCATCTTTATACTTATTGAATTGGTTAAATAAAAAGATAGCAATACGTAATTTTTTAAAAAAACTTAATCCTTCTAAAAACTGTACTTGTAACAAATCATATGAATTAAGAAGAATTTTAGGGACGGGGTAATTTTGGATCTCTTCAATTAGATGAGCGAGTTCTTCCAGAACTTCGTCTGTATTTACATTCATTTCATATTTCTCCACTGAATCATCGACTGCTTTTTCTATTGCTTCAGAAATATTAAAAATCACACCATCCATATCAAAAATGATTCCTTTATATTTCTCTAAGTTAATTTTTTCCATACTAAAGTGAATAAATATTTAGAACAATTTTAATTATACGAATGGCAATATTTTAAATAAACAAGTATCAACTATTATATTTATTAACTTCTCAGTTTAAAATGAACGAAAAAGAAGAAGAAAACGAAAGGTCTGTAATAGAAGAGGTTGAAGTAGAAGATGACGACCTAAAAGCCTATTTAGAAGAAATGAAAGCTTTAGAGACTGATTTTTCTGATTTAGAGGATCTAGACATGGAGGAACTTCAAGAAATACAAGATGCTATTGCTAAAGTTAAAGAAAGCGAAGAAGCACCTAAAATTGAAGTAATAAGTGAAGAATTAACTGGAGAAGAAATTGAGATTGAGCTAAAGGAAGAAAAAGAGCTTAAGGAGGCAATGGTTACTGACTTTTCAGATATGGATGAAATCGATTTTGAGGAATTAAAAGATATGCAGAATGCAATCGAATCTGTTAAACAAGAGGAAATACAGGGAATAGCTGAGGGAGAGACTGAAATCCAACCGACTCAAGAAGTTTCTAGAGAATTAGAGGAGAGAATTAAGCAAGAGCTCTTAAAACGAAAGGAAATTGAAGAAGAAATCATAACTCCAGAGAAATTTTTAGATTATATTAAAAACAAGCGTGATAAAATCTGGTACCATGCCCTTTACTATATTGTTTTTAATGTTGAGGATCATATTGCTTCAAAAATGTTATTATACGATGTTTTAAAAGAAGTGACTAGTAAATCACCAATCGATCCAATCCCAGAACACCAATTTTATTTTGGATTAGGTTACATCTTACGGTTGAATTTTAATAATAAACAAGTTATGAGATTTTTGAAGGATGGGAAGTTTAAGATCAATGTCAATGTTAACAATTTAAAAGAAATGTTAGAAATAGCGGGAGAACCAATAAGTACTCGTCCTGTTATAAAAGAAGAAGAGAAGAAAAAGATGTTTAAGGATTTTCTAAAGGAAGATTTTTTTGATATATAAATTTTTATGATTTTTATTAATTAAAAAAAAATGAGCGAAAAACCTTCTTTATTAATCATAGGGAATTCAAATGTTGGTAAAAGTTCTATTACTAAATTAATTCTACCGAACCCTAAGACGTTTAAAGGTAAAATTGGGAAATCTCCCGGTAGTACTTTATTGATAAAACCAATAACTCAACCCAATTTACCTTATAAAATAATCGACCTTCCTGGTTTTGGGTACTCAAAACATTCAAGCCACAGACGAGAAGAACATATAAAGAAACAGATTGTTATCCACATCGAAAAGCATTATGAAGACTATTTTTTTGGTTTAGTTGTACTCAATATTTTAAGGATTGAAGATGAAATAAATAAGTATTTCATTAAGAACAATAGAACAATTCCATTAAGTTTTGAACTTATCCAATTTTTAAATGAGTTTAAAATCCCAATCTTAATCATTTTAAATAAGATTGATAAGGTCTCTAATTTTGATAAAAATAAGATTATTAACTTACTTCTAAGGGCTGCTAAAGAATATAACCTTAATTTAGTCCACTTAAATAATTATGATTATAAAACTAGCTCTGAAATCCCTTATTTAGAATTTTCAGCATTAAAAAAAATTAATTTAAAAGAATTAAAACTAGCAATTCAAAATTTTTTAAAGTAAAAATTATAATCTTTTTAGTTTTAGGTGATTAGAGATATGATTTTTCAGTTCAGAATATTCTGTAACAACTGGAAATTGTGGAAATTCTTTCTTTACATTTGCAGGTGGTCTAAATAAGATTCCAAAATCGGCTTCCTTTAACATTCTCATGTCATTATAAGAATCTCCAACTGCAATTACATTGTATTTCAATTTTTTAAGTGCTCTTACAGTTTTCTTTTTCATATCTTTAAGTCTTAAAGAATAATTAATTATCATACCTGTTTTGTCTATTTCAAGATTATGGCAAAAAATCAAGGGATAATTAAGTTTTTTTGCTAAAGGCTGAATGAACTCTATAAAACTACCAGTTGCAATTATTACTTGGGTATTTGATCTAAGCCATTCTAAAAAGTCTAATGCTCCTGGTAAAAGATCAATATCTGCAATTATTTCTTGAATATCTTTTAAAGTGATATTATTATTTCTAAGGATTTTCAACCTTTGCTTCATAAGTACATCATAATCTGGAATATCTCTAGTAGTTAGTTTGAGTTTATCGATTCCAAAAGCAACAGCAACAGCCTCCCATATCTCAGGAGTAAGTACACCTTCTAGATCTAAACAAATAAGATACATTCCATTAGGAATATGGATGGGATCAATATGAATTTTTTGATTATATGAGAGTTAATTATGCGTAAAAGAGTGATTTTTCCTTTAAATATTACCTATAATTTGGTAATTTTTGGATCCTTATCTTTATCCCAATTCACAGCAAAAAGAAAGTCTCTACTTACCTGATTTTTATAAATTATAGGGAATCCACTGATCTCTTCAAATTTAACTGCAAAATCTTCTAAAAATTCGTAATCCGGAAAATAATAGTGCGGTTCTTTATCACTTTTTAAACGATCTTTTATTGACAAAGCTTTAGCTTGTAATGTAAAACCTTTTATCTCAAAAAAATTCGGATTTGCTTTCTTGATTATATTTGTATAATTTTTAATGTATGTTTCATCTATATTTAGATTTTTAATAGCCGTTAACCTAATTAATGATCTGCAGGATAACGAATTCAATAGCTCTAAGCTTTCATTTATTTTTTTCCAGCCATTTTTAATCATTGGTCGACAAACTCGCTTATATATTTGCTCATTTGGTGCAGGTAAGGTAATATATAATTGACTCGGTAAAGGATTCAAATCCTTAATTTTGTCTGGTAGGGTTCCATTTGTGACTATAAATGTTGTCATATTACGATTTTTAAATTCTTGCACAAGTTCAGACATTTTTGGATACAACAATGGTTCTCCATCAAGAGATATCGCAGCGTGATTTGGTATCATTGCCTCACTATGAGCTTGCATAATCTCATCTGGAGTCGTTAATGCTCGGTTAATTAAGACTTCTATTTCTTCTCTGGAATCAATACAACATTGAATATCATCATCCAGTTCAAATCCTGTGAGTCCGTGATTTCTTGGTTTAACGAAATTTTGATTTTTTAGAAGATTAATTGCTCGTACAATTTTAGTTTTTGAAACATGAATTTTATTCATTAGAGAATCTAAATTATGTGACCCTTCACCATTCAATAACATATAATACAGAATGTCAATCATTATTTCATAATTATCGAGATATCGCCTTAGAGGTAAATGATTTTGTATGATATCTTGATGATGGCGAAACATTTCACTAACTATATCCTTAGGTTCATCGGGTTCAACATTAAACTCACTTCCCAGAGATCCAGTTTCTATATCCCGCCAACAAAATACACATTGGTGGTTACAAAATGGTAAAGAAGGAGTATTTTGTAAACATCTGTGGCTTTTTATTCCAAAAACACCCTTATAGCAATTTCGGTTATCTCTTCCAGTCATTAATCTCTGTTCTAACCAATGACAAGGTTTAATGGAAGAATGTTTATTCTTTCCAATAATTCTATAAGTTGTTTTTGTATAGGTCTCGACAAATTCATTAGTAATTCTGTTATTGACGATGAACCGGTTTTTCATTAAAGAGCCACTTTAAACGTAAAATTCTAAATAGTTTATATAAATAAATGTATTTTATTTAGATATTAAATTATATTCTTAAAATTTATAAGTACATAAATAATTAATACTAAACTTTTAGAATATATATAATTAAAACTATGGTTTTGACTAATTAGAATAAATAAAAAAATGGTCCAAAATGTTAAATAGAATAAAAAGTGAGCTGTTAAATGTAGGATTAAAATTCATAAGTGTAGATGAGAAAATCGTGCGTATGCTACTTGAGACTAGTCCTTCAAATGTAAATGAGATTGTAATTCTCCCTGCTATCAAAATTGTGATGAAAAAAATCTTACAAAAATTACAAAATAAGCGTAACTATGGAAGAGTATATAACGGAGAAATAAATAATGTTAGAGTTAGTGTTATTCGCTCTTTAATAGGGGCACCTAACTGTGCGATAACCGTTGAATGTTTGAGGAGATGTAAGACAAAACTAATAATAAGGATAGATACATGTGGGGGAGTTGAAACGCCCAATACGAAAGTAGATATTGGTAATATCTTAATACCAAAGTTAGCATTTTGCGATGAGGGTACAAGCCCCCAATACATAAGAGAAAACCCGTCATTAGCAAATGATTTAGATGCTGTACCAAATCCAATTACGAAATTTCAAAATCTACTAACTGGGAATCAAACAATATTTATTTCACGTCCAAATATGAATTTAAATGAGGTATTATTAAATTCAGGAAATGCTCTTTTCCCAAATAAAACAATATTAGGGGATTTATGGACTACTGATGCTCTTTTCTGTGAAAGCTTAGATTTTATTAGGGCATTGCAATCAATCAACATTCAAGGTATTGATATGGAATCTTCAATTTTATTCTTATTAGGTAAACTATATAATTTGAAAACCGCTTCGATCCTTTCTGTAACAGATTTGCCTGGGCATTTAAAATATGATTTACTTCATTCCAAAGAAATCCATCCAGATATGGAGAATGGAATCGATAATGCAATAAAAATTTTAATAAATAGCTTACCAAAAATTAAAAATAGTCTTTTATAAAAATGTGAAATGAGCCTAAAGTCCTTGTAGAAGTCTACTAAAATCTGGTTCTTTAAAAAAATCATTATATTTCTTTAATAATTCTATATTTACGAGAAAAATCTTTTTGCCAGATTGATTTTTAGAAGATTTTACTAGATTTAGATCTTTTAATTTGTTTATATGGTATAAGATTGTCCCTGAATACATGTCGAGATTTTCTCCTATTTTTGAAACTGTTACTGATTCATCCTTGAAAATTTCTTCTAATAGTTTGGGGATCAAAGGATTTAAAAAGATTATTTTAAACTTGTCGTAATCTTCTGGTACATCAGATAAAAAGTAATGAAGAGATTTTCCAATTTTCTTAGACCTTATAAGGTTGAATCTTTCGAGAGTCATTACGTGTTTAAGAAAAGGGGTTCGGGTGATGTTTAATTCCTTCTCAATTTTATCATCTCTAGCGTGGATTCCCGGATTATTTTTAATGAAGTTTAATATTTTTTCGAGTTTTTCATTAGTAAGTATCTCTAGTTTTGTACGTCTCTCGTTAGTCACAATCCAAGTCTTTTCTTCTAAGGCCCTTATAGTAAGAAAAATTTCCTCCTTACTATAACCTTTTCTATAAGATAATTTTGCTATACATTTTGCATATAGTTTCTCAATAATCGGATATTTTTGTATCTGACTCTCAGATTCAATCTCAAATTCAGCATCATACCGCTTTAATTTTAGGATATTTTTTGCGATATCTAAAACATCTTTTTCTATTTCTGTTAATTCATCAATTATAGCCTCTTCCTTGAGTTTTTCTTCTTCTTTGTCCTCTCCTTCCTGTAAAGGTTTAAAATCTAAACGCCTAAATGAACTATCCTCCAAGGATTCTTTTTCCTTTGGTTTTTTGACTTCTCTTTTTCTTTCTAGTGACATTTTTAGGCGTTTTCCTCTAAGAATTGGACAAATTTAATTTGTTCTTGAGCATCCATGTATTTTAATTGATCAATAAGGTTATTAATATATTGTGGTTTGACATTGGGGAGTTTTCGAATTCTTTCAATTAATTTTTTAGGAATCTCTTTATATAAATCAACTAAAGCTTCGATATATTTAACTTGTTCTTCTTTAGTTAAGAATGCAAGCTCCTCCAATAACTCCCTCTTTTCTTTTTTGGAGATTTTTAAATTAGAAATCTGTTGTCTTAAATCTTTAGATAACACAGCAAATATTTTTGAAAAATATTCTTTCACTAGTTTTTTATCCTTTTCATCTTTTACAGGCAGAAGAGATTCATGAAGTCTTAATTCAATTTCCTCTTCTTTTCTTTCCTTTTCCTCCTTAACTAGTATCTCTTCTAATTCCCCAACTTTACCTAACTCTTCTTCTATTTTCACTCTTCGGTCAGTTATTACATCTTTTTCTTTTGCCATAGTTGTTAATGGAGTTGGTTCAATGGTAGGTTCTTTTTGTTCTTCTTTTCTAACTCCAATATCCGGTTTTATTTGGGGCTTAGTCCTACTATAAGCTTCAGGAGATGAAACTAGTTTTGCTTCTGTGGGTGGAATTTGAAGTTTATCTGAAGGTGTACCAACAAAAAGGACAAATAACAGAGCTCCTTTTAACAGAATAAAGATTCCTGAAGCAAAAAAAACAGTCCCCATTACTCCTATTATAATAAATTTAATCGAATCTCTTAATTCGAACTTTTCCTTTACTTTAATATTTGACTTTAAGCTTCTATCTAGGATTAACGCCGCAAATGCGAGGAGTAGTAAACCAAAATAAATTACCATGATTATGGGTATTTCAATGGAATAAGGAAATGTAATTGTTTCAGAATCATTTGTTAGAAGATAAATCTTATCTGAATATGCTCGATAAATTCCCAAAAGGACGATAAAAAACCCTGCTTTAGTAGAAGAATAATTAAGCGAATTTTTAGCAAACAAACCATAATCGTAAACTTTAAGATCTTTATTCTGTCGATCAGTAACAACATAAATAAAGATAAAAACACCTCTAATGAGGATAATAACTCCTGTTCCATAAAGAATGCAACCTAAAATTCCCCAACAAAAGGAATCAAGAAAAATCTCATTATATTTTTTTTCCTTTACTTTTGGTGCAATATATAATCGATCATATAATAATAGAAATAAACCAATAAGTCCTAGAAAAGCCTGATTGAAAAGGATAGATCTCCAATTATCAAAATTAAATGCAATTTCGGCAATCAAACCAAAAGAGATAATCGTGAAAATGAATATTGGGAGGAATGATATTTTGTTTAAAAATTGAATAAATCTGTCTAATTTAGAAGAATCTCTCTCAGACAAAACAATGGAGGGAATAGATTTTCTAATAACTGGTGTTTGAGCTGGTTTAAATTTTACGCCTTCCAATACAAAAGGAGAACCACACTTCTCGCAATAAACTTGAATATTTTGTTCAATTAAATTAGAAAGTTCACTTGGAAACGAATAACCACACTCTCTACAAACAAAAATTTTGTTTGACATATTTTTTAACTACACCTTGATAATTATGTTTTTGTTTAATTACTTTAATTTTTTTTGAATAGAAAAATGGAAAAATATCAGTGAGTTAGAGTTAAAAGTTTTTGAAATTCAATTAGATTAAATTCTTTTCCACAATTAACACAAAAAACATTTCTATTTGAAAGTATTTTCTCCATCATTTTTTCTGAAAATCTTTTTCCACATTCATTACAGAATAGTATATTAGTATTAATTCCGTTGAATTGATTTTCGATATGAACATTGTTATTTTCTGTTTGTTTCTTAGGTTTGGATTCTCCTGAGACTAAATAATAAAAACCTTCACATAATTTAAATATCCCCAGACCGATACCCTTAAGGAGATAATAAAACCCTTTAAGGGTGTAGAATATCAAATAAGCAATTCCTTTTATTATATAATATATAAGTGTGACTGCTAAAGCTAACAGAGCAATAATCCCTATAATTGTTAATATCTGCCCATAAATCGGTTGAACTAAATACCATTCAATAAATTCATTATTATACCATAAATAAATGTTTTCTACTATATTTCTCCAATCCATTTTTTTATACACTTTTAATTCTAATTTACTCTTAAATTTTAGACATTTATCATTAATTTTAAAAAATTAGGAGTCCAATGTTTAAAAAAATTCGTCGAAATCAAACTATTTAACCGAAACATATAATCTGATTGATTACGTAATCCCGTAGACTACAGGGGCACAGAAAGTAATGCGGGTTAGCTTAACTTAAGAGAGAATGCCAATCTATTGCTTTAACCGTTTTATGAAGCATGTGATCATCATCTACGATATTATATTCTAAATTAGTAAAAAAGTATCGTGCTCTTTCTCGTGCTGGTTTATAGGGAACTACTTTATCATTTTTTCCATGATAAATGGTTACTGGAATATCAACAGGTTTATACATATTTAACTTAAGTTTACGAAATACTAAGAAAGGGGCTAATAATATTAATTGCTTAACATTGGTAGGATTTTGCAACACATACAAAACGCTCATAAGCCCCCCAAAGCTAGATCCAATTATTATCCAATTTTTTTTAGTATTCAAAATAGAGTTCAGTTCAATCATTCTCTCTTTTAACAATTCGTACATTAATATATCTGGATTGAATTCCTTAAAATCAGGAGTATGAATATTCGGAAATATATTTTTTAATAATCTACCTTTAAATCCTTTACCTGAACTCTCAAGCCCGTGTACGAAAATAATATTTTGCATTCCTTAAACATCATCTTCTTCTTCAGTTAGATAAGGGTATTCTTTCATTCTAAACAGTTTCATTTCCTTTTTGTGACCAAAATATACCAGTAAACCAAAAATTGAAAAATATATCACAAGAATTAACATTGTATAAAAGTAATAATTATAGGTAAAACTCATAACATGAAGCGCTGTTCCAATAATAAACCCCGTTAATAGTCTTGATTCCGTAGTGCTTTTCCTTAATAATAATCTTTGAGTGCCCCAATCAATGATTCCAGGTATTGGTAGAATTATTATCAAAAGAAGGGCAATTTCACCACTTAATTCTGTATTAAATATTAACTCGATTAAGTAAAGCGCGAACATGGCATACAAACCACCAAATATCACACCGGAACATCTCGAACAAAAATAGATTTTCGTCCTCCCAAATTTGAGATAGAATGTATGGTCACTAGCTGAGACTGGATGATGAGTTAATATCATATAATATAGGTGTTTTTCACTTGCGGAAAACACCTTGTCATATAAAACTAATAGTATTGGAATTACGAAGACTATTGATATTAGAGCTTGGAAAAAGAATTTAAATCCATAATTGATAATTAAAATCTCTAAGGTAAATTGATCTCTATAAAAAATCATTTGAAATCCAATTATTAAACCAGATATAATAAAAGAATTTATTACTAAAACTAGAAATGTATTATAAACTTTTATTCCTTCATGATATTTCAATGGTTTATATTTATAGAGACCAACCAAGAATCCTAAAATAGCTACAATCAGGCACCACTCAAAATAAATCTCATTATAATATGTAATCTGATAAAGTAATTCAGCTATGAATCCATCTACTAAACCGTGTATAGATCCTGCCAAAACAGAAAGAAAAGTAAATATTAATAATGTAATACCAAATCGTATAGTAAATTCTTGATTTTCTAAAAAATTAGTTGATATCGATTCAAATGCTTCTGCTATATAGATATATGAAATGATAATAAATGTACTGATTAATAAATTCAAAAAAATTAAACGGAAATTGTTCTTTCCCTCTTCTTCTTGAGGAATTTCATTCAATATAATTAATAACTCTCAAATTGTTTTAAAATATTAGCATAATATAATATTAATTATAGATATCATCAAGTTCTTCAATTAGTTGTGTTTTGGTTAACTCAAAACCCTTTCTAAGGACAGTTAAAATGATTTCCCTCCCTATCGGCACTTTCAATATAGATGAATCACTCTCCACAACTGATATTCCTTGTTCATTATAATCCAATTGACGTTTTAGAGCTTGATACGCTTTTTCTTTTGTTTTAAAAGTTGCTCTTGATAATTCACTATAATCTTTAATATCCTCATCAACCTTCAAAAATAAAACACTCTCTTCAACCTGAGTTATAAAGCATTTGTTCGTTACTTCCTTTAATTTTTTATAGTTACGGTGATCCTTCTTACATTGTCTATCTGTTTGATCATTCTCTAAATATATTGGAAATTTTCTAGTAATGATTCTATCAAAATGTTCTTTTGAACCATCCCCATTTGTAATTAAATCTTTAGCAGCATCAAGAGTAACTCTTATTTGTTCCAATGTTCCTACTTTAGCATCTTTGTCGCTCCAATATTTGTAAAAAGATTTAACGATAGGTTTCACTAAAACACTTAAGCCTGTATCTAATTCTGAATCAATTAGAGACTTCCCAAAATTAAGAGAAATATCCATTTGTTCAATCATTCTTTTTTCTAAGATTCTATAGTTTCTCTCGATAACATCCATGTTATTATCTCCAATAATATATGTACGAATAAATTTTAGAGTCTTTTATAGGTTAAATTATTTTTGATTATATGTTTCATTTAACGATTTTATAAATTCTGCTTTGGTACGCTCAAAGCCTCTCCTTAATGTTTTCATAATTATCTTTCGTCCTACAGGTACTTTAAGAATAGAGGGATCTTCTTCTATTATTTTTATACCTTTTTCTGTAAATTCCAATTGTTTCATTAAATTTTGTTCAGCGACCTCTTTTGTGCTAAATGCAATACGACATAAATCACCATAATCTTCTACATCCTCTTTTACGTCTAAAAATTTCACTACTTCTTTCAGATAATTTATAAACGTTTCTTTCGCTACTTGTGTTAACCTTTCATAATTCTTATGTGAGTGTGAACAGTTGCGTGATGCTTGATCGGCATCAAGATATTTTGGGAAAGCTTCTTCAACAATCCTGTTAAAATTATGATCATCATTACCATTCATTAATAATTCTTTGCCGGATTCTAAACTAACTTGAATTTGTTTTAGCGTCCCTTCTTTTACATCCTTTTTTGACCAATAATCATAGAAGGTTTTAATAATGGGCTTAATTATAAAGTTCAAAAGTCCTGTATCCAATTCAGTATCAATAAGATTTCTTCCTAAAACAATTGAATTTTCCATCTGCTGAATCATTCGTTGTTTAACAATATCATAATTTCTTTCGAAGTAATTCAATGTTTAATCTCCACTTAGTTAAAAACAAAAATATAAATTCTCAAACTCAGTTAATTATTATTTAAAGAATTCAATTCTTTTAAAATAATTTCATAAGTTTTATACTATTAATTTTATATGATTAACACTTAATTGATTTTGGGATAAATCATAAAATAAAAAAGAGAAAAAATTAATAAAAAAATAGAAATTAATAAAAAAATATTTGATAATATTTAGTTATTGAAAACAAATTTAGAGAATTAAAAAAGTCTCAGTAAATTGACCGAGATTTAAGAAGGCGGAGGAATGCAACTTAATGTTTTTCTTTAAGGTATTAATTCTAGGAGATCCAGAAACAATTCATTTTTATGCTTCAAGAGCATTTGGTGAACCTGGCGAAGATAAAGAGACATATTTTGAATGGTATAAAGAAGTTAAAATCTTAGAAGACACCTGCGATTTAGAAATTGATGCGATTACAAGTATATCAGCAGATTTAGATGATATTATTCCAATTGTGGATGGGATTATTTACTTTTTAAATCCTCTAATTAAAGAAGAATATGAACTACTTGAAATGGTCTTACCAGATATTTTTTCAGTTAAACGCGATATTCCTACAATAGTCATTTTTTATGATCAAAATGGTATTCTCCCAATATCTGTGAATGAGCTATTAACAAATGTATGGGTTAATTATCCTAGTCTCGAAGCCTTTGCCAATCTAAATCCTAAAGATTTTCATCAAGCACTTCAATCACTCTGTTTAGCGATGATTAATGGGGAGACTCCGTTAAATATTGAGAACGCTTGGATGAGATTTCCAATATTCATTCAAATGGCTAATGTTTATTTTAAGGATAAAAATTATTATTATGCCGCTCAAGCAGTAAGAAAAGCAGCTTTGATTGCAGAAATTTACAATAAAGAGGAGTACTTTATTATAACTGATCAAGCGGCATATCTATATTCAAAAATTAATCTATATTTAGAAGCAAGTCAAATTATAGAAAATATAGACCCAATAAAGTCTGTTAATTTTAAGAAGCTGTATTCTGATGCAATGATAAGAGAAGGTACTTTCTATTTTAATAAACATGAATACGAAACTGCTGCAAAACAATACGAAAGAGCAGGACAATGGTCTAGTATTGAGTTGTTAGATAAAAAAATTATTGATGAAGCCTTTAGATTAGCAATAACTTCTTGGATATCGGCTTGTAAGGTTGAGAATGCATTTAGAATTCTTGAAAACTTATCGCATCTAGAAGCTCAGACAATATTAAAGGAAGTTACTGGTAAAATTGGTAATGCTGCAGAATTCCTAGTAGAGACTAATAGATTTGAATTAGCAAGGGAACAACTATATAATGCGATATATAAATATCAAAGAGAAGCACTTTCAGATGAATTGCAAGAATTAACCATCAAATTAACGAAAATATTAATTCATATCTTCAAACATCAAGTTAATGTTAAAGAAATTCACGCTGCAAGATATACTTATGATGAAATTGAAAATATGTGGGAATCGTATAATGTAAAAAAAACCAATTTAGATGTAACTTTAAAAATCTTAATTAACCTTTTTTTAGAAAAAAATAACTTTGGAATAGCAACCATACTAATTAATAAGCTAGACTCTTTGATGATAAAACAAGAATTGACCAAATTAAGTGGTGAAATTGAGGATATCTATAAAACCTCATTGAAAAAGGAACTGGAGGAAACTATTAAAAAAGGAGTAGATTTTTTAACTGAATTTGTTGATGCCGAGTTGGATATTATTGCTGAAATGAATAAAAAGAAAATCGAGGCAGCCATTGAATTTAATAAGAAAGGAAAATATCTTAAAGGAGCAAAATATTTAATAGATCAGGCAGATTATCTTAAAAAAATAGGTATGGAAGGTATAAGAGATCAAATTCTTACAACATCTTTAGATATTCTCTTAGAAGGTGATATTTTTGAAGAATTTTTCATTACCTTTAATAGTTTGTCAATAGAAATGAAAAAAAAATACCTAATAAGAGTATTTCCAGTCTTCCTTGATAGGTTGAAAGAAATTGAAAAATTAGAGAGTTTTGAAAGAATTGCAAGAATTTTGGAAGATTCTAACAGAATATGTCGTAATCACTTGTTATATGACGAATCCAAACAGATTAGTTTGGTTTATATTAAAATCATTAAACATGAAGCGTTGAATCTACTTCGAGTTGAAGAGGATCTTTCAGGAATTAGAAAAGCAAACGAACTTGTAAAAAAAGCAAATAGTGTCTCATCCGCCTATTTAGAAAAAGAAGAAATCCTAAAAATAAATTATGATAAAATCTTCAAGAAAATTGCTGAAGTATATATTGAATTAGATGATTTAGCTAATGCCCATGCTTATAATGACAGAATTGAGAATAAAGCATATAAAAAAGAGATACATAAAATAATTGATAAACTTGAGGCAGAAAGAAGTGCAATTCGTTCTATAAAAGCAAAAGAAACCCGAGATGGAGCAGTTTTAGAAGAGATGCGTTCTATTATTGAAAATAAGGCTAGAGAGTATCGTCGTTTAGATCAAGTGAAAGAACTTAGGGAAAGAACTGCCAGAAAAACAAGACTTTTTAAAGGAGCTTTAAACCATTTAACGAAAAAAGAGTTCGATAAAGCCATTGAATTATACAAGGATAGCCTAATTGAATTAAACAGAATTCAAAAGTACAGTTTAGCTGGTGTATCATTAGCAATAGTTAGTTTATTATTATTTAAAGAAAATAGAGTGGAGGAAGTTAGACAACTATTAGAGGAGACAAAGCGGAGTTTGTCAGGGTTAGGTATTGAAACTTTTCCAGTCACTTTAGTAGAATACATGTTTCAAGCGAATAAGTTTCAAGACGAACCTAAATTTAATGAAGCGTTATCTTTTATGAATTATCTTCCCTTATTTGATGAAGAAAAGAAATTTCTCGATGAACATTTTGGTGAAGGTTATAGAGAAGAGGGAAAACTTGAAAAAGTTGATGAAAAAATCATAAAAATAGAAGAAACCAAAAAAGAATTAACAAAAAAGCAAGCAATAGAAATAGATCAAAGATATGGAAAAATAGAGTCAAAAATAGGAGACACTCGACGGGAGAAAGAAGATTTTCTAAATCGGCGAAAAGCCAGGAAACGATTATTTTATAATCCAATTTTTTCATTATTGGAAGCACAGAATTTTAAAGAAGCCGCTACTAAATATTATGAATTAGCTGAAACAATGCTTTCAAAAAGAAAAGATATTACAACAAGTTCGCTGCTTACCCTTTTACACGGATTGTGTCTATTAAAAATCAAAAAACCTTATTCTCTCATCAGAAAGAAGATCAGCCAGTATCTAAATAGTCAGGGTGTTAACAGAAAATTGGTAGAAGATACATACTACATTATGTTGATACTTTTTATCATTGATGTTAAAGAATATAGTTTAGAAAATTATTCACCAAAAATTAAAGGAATGTTAGAAATCTTACCTTTATTTGAAGAAGAAATACAGTTAACAGATATTTAAAATATGGATTAATTTTTAATCTACAATATTTGCATATTTTTGTAAATCCTTTACTCTCATACGAAGCGTAACCTCCGTAACTTTCGCTAATTGACTTATCTCCTTCTGCGTTCTATTTTCACTACAAATCTTTGATGCTATATAGATAGAAGCAGCAGCTATTCCTTTCGGGTCTTTTCCTGCTGAATTGAATCCACTATTTTTTGCCTTTTCAATTAATTTTACAGCTATATTCCTACACTGCATTGAAAGCTTTAGTTCTTCATTAAATTTATCAACATATCTATCAGCTGAAAAATGTTGTACTTTCATTCCAAGTTTTGGTAGAACTTCCATGAGAATTAAACGATAACTTTTAATTACTTTCTTTTTAGGAATTTGTGCAATTTTCGTTATTTCTTCAGCAGTTCTGGGTATTCCATGAACTCTTAAAGCCGCAAAAATAGATGCTGACAATAACGTATCTATACTTCTTCCCATAGTTAATTTCTTTTTTACTGTTTGAGTATATATTCTAAGCGCATCTTCGGCTACGGCATCTGGAATTCCTAATCTTTTTTGTAAACGCTGTAAATTAGGTAAAGCAATCCATAAGTTTCTCTCATAACTAGTTGTTAAAGACCTATGAATTTTAGCCAATCTGTTAAATTTAGATTTGTATTTTGGGCTTAGTAAAGTGCCTCTAGCGTCTCTTGATCCTCTGATAATTGTTCTGGGCCCTATTGGGCTATAAACTCTTTCACTACTTTTCCTCTTCTGAATTTCTTCTTGAGTAAAAGCTCTACGAGGACTATCGTCAAGAATTCTAGAATATACAAAACCACAGTTTAAACAGACATAAAATCCATCTTCTTCACTAATTTTAGGACTATCGCAACAAGATGGACCTTCCTCCCCACTATCTTCAAAGAAATCATTATCTTCAAAATAAGACGGCATAATTACTTATGATAGTAATAAATGAATTTGGAATTTTTCATTTTAAGTATAAAATACAAACTCTATTAAATATTTAAGTTTAATCTATTTAAAACTAAGTTGTGAAAATTTAGATCTAAGCCTTTTTAATTAGTATTATAAAAGTTTAATAAATAATAATAAAAACGATATTAACCTTTTAATAATAAAAGAATCACTGTTTACTATGTCCTCAGAAAGTTCAGATATAATAAAAGTCATCTCCAAATTTTTAGACCCCAAATCTGTAAAAATTGAGAAATTAGAAAAGGTGGATGACATTTTAAAATTATCAATTCAATCCTACAAATTTATAGATAAAGAAGAATCAACTATAATAAAAAACCTATTTGAAATTTCCAAAATTAAAGAAACACTAAAACTCAACAAAGATGATCCATTTGAAAGTTTAACCATATTAGAAGAATCTGAAGAATCTGAAGAATCTCTCGAATTAAAAGAAAATTTAAAGGAAAAAATTGGGGCACTAAAAAATAAATACCCTACATTAGAAAAAAAATTAAGAAAAGCAATTACGATTAGTACACTCATAAATAGCCTTACTGAAGAAAAAGAAGCCATTGAAACCCAGGCTCAAAAAGTTTTAGTGGCGGGTCTAGACGCAGCAGGTAAAACGTCATTATTATCGAAATTTGGAGGACGCTTAGGGATAAGTGATATGATTGCTACTCATCCAACAAAAGGAGTAGTCAGGATGAAATTTGGTACTTCTAATCTTTCGCTGTTCATTTGGGACTTAGGAGGTCAAGAAGAATATCGTGAGCGATATTTAAACAATCCCGAACAATACTTTGTTCAATTAGATTTATTAATATATGTTATAGATGTCCAAGATCCAGAGAGATTTGAGGAATCTTTAGAGTATCTTGATAACATACTTGACTCACTGGTGATGTTAGAAGAATCCCCTTATGTACTATTATTCATTCATAAATATGATCCTGATTTAAAAGGAGACCCTAAAATACTCCTTAATATTGAACTCTTGAAAGACAATATAAGTGAGCTTCTTAAAAGCAAGAACTATGATTTTGAACTTGAAGTATATTTAACTTCCATATATTCTTTAATTTCTCACGAACCTCAGTTTGCGAAATATATAAAAAATTTAATGACTGCCGGTTATTCTCTTACAGATCCAACGGTAAAGAAGGTAGAGGGACTTGGAAAAACATTGGAAGAAACACTTAATGCGGTTATTCGACTATCTGAGAGTATGTCTACACAACTTAATGATCTCGATAGTCGTCTTCGTGCGATAGAATCGGGTGCATTTCAAGCAGCACAAGGTGGACAACCACTTGAAATAGCGAATCCCTCTTTAAGTTCTCATAGATCTGGAGAGAGTTCGAGATTGACTGTTCTTAATGAGTTAAAAGATTTATTTAGTAAAAGAAAGAGCTTAGATCTTTAAATTCTCATTTCTTTTTTATAAATTTATCTTTAATATGTTTATAGGTTGCAGATATAAGAATTGCTGTACAAATTACGATCCATAAAACAAGATACCAAACGTTTTCAAAAATCATTGAATTAAATTGTCGATATTCAATGGTATGTAGAGCAAATTGTTCAAAATTTTCAAAAATTATTTGAAATATAGGAGCAACAATAAGAACTGAAAGTAAGAACCCAATTATACCAATAAAATAACCGAATATTACATCAGAAGGATAATGGACTCCTAACTGAATCCTTGAAAATGATACTATTACTGCTAGTATTTGCATTATAATTGTCATAGCGGGTGATTTTAAAAAGAAGAACCCAATCAATAATCCATATGCGACAATATTATAAGAGTGCCAAGAAGGAAAGCTTTTTGAATTCGGTTTTTTTTCGAGAACTTTGAGTTTCTCTTTTTCTAACTTATCAAATGGTCTTGCTCTATTAACGGTTTGCTTAATTGTTACAATTAATAATAACCCGGTTAGAAAAATGGCGGACAAGTTAGCAAGCAAAAAAGGATCATACCAAATAAATAAAAAAAAAGCGATTAAAAAAATCCATAATGTTTCTCTTCCAAAGAAAGATAGAAACTTTAAAATATAAATGACTGGTTTCCCACCAATACCATTATATTTTATAATTACCTTTTTGTCCCATTCATCGATCTTGTTAGAAAAAACTTTAAACTCCATGATAGCGTATACACAGAATAAATTTAAATTGAATTTATATATTTATATGCTTTTTTTACATTAGTAATCTGACTTTCAAAATAATCTAATGAATGTGAATCGGAACCAACAAAAAATTTTCCTCCTTCCTTCAATAATTGAGATGTTATCGTTTTTGATGGAAATGGGCGTCCAATTGTAAATCTTTTCCCAGATAAATTGTATTCAATACGCATTTTATTTTTTATGCAAAGACGTCCTAAATCTAACACTCTTTTTTCTGAGACATCACAATCTTCCTCAGGCTTTATATCATTTTCATTAATATATCGGAATATAGTATCAATATGACAAATATTCTTGAAAATTTGGGATTTTATCATCATTTCAGAGGTTTCAAAATATTCATCAATAATCTCTTTCATTCTTTTCTTTTCTAGAAATTTGATTAGTTTTTCTTTAGATGTTATAGGATACCCAAATATCCATTCATGGATAGTACCTCCGATAAAATCTAATTCTTTTTCATAATCATCCATGAATTCTAAAAGTTCTATTTCTCTATCTTTATAATATTCAACCTCAAGTCCACAATATATGAAATCGTATGTTTCCTTTATTTCATCAAGTTCCTCTAAGTAATTCTCAATATTCCCATTATAGAAAGGATTTGTTTTATCTTTTTCAATGGAATATAGCTCATAATGTTCAAGAAAACAGATATTAATTTCATTTTTTTCCGCTATTTTTATATAATCCTCGAAGTTAGGCCCGTTATCTTTAATATCAGCACTCCATTTAGCAGTATGAACATGATAATCTGTAAATTTAAACGTCATGATTTTACAAGGTGTATAATTAAGGAAGAATAATAAAAATACTGATTAACTATTCAATTGAATCTCCTTTGTCGAAAAATACTTCATAAAATAATTCTTTTTCTCCCGCTTCGGGAGGAGTTATTTTAGTATATCCCCCTGTTTGAATAATTCTTACAGCACTTTTATTTTGAATATGAATATTTCCGTAAAGTCCTTTTAATCCTCTTTCTTTTGCGATAATAATAATATGTTGATAGAGAAATCCACCAATGCCTTTTCCCCTGTAACTGTCTCTCACAAGGAAACTATATTCCCCCATATTCAACTTAGGATTTAAATAATAGGTTGCATTCCCTATCATTTCTTCTTTTCCAATTTCACCGATAAATGCTCCAATAGAAAAAACATTATTATAATCAATGTTTACTTCAAATTGAGTTTTAGAGTGAGTAAATTCTTTTTTTAGTTCAAAAAATCTTAAATATCTATCTCTCTCACTCAATGAATAATATAAATCTCTTAATAATGGCTCATCAGTAGTTTTAACAGGACGAATTCTTATCTTTTCTTTTTCTATTGTATAATAAGCAGTCTCATATTCTGAAGGATATATACAAATACGACCTTTATCATCACAAGGTAGCAATTGATCAGAATAAATATATTTCAAATTTTTAGCATCATCCAATAATGATTGCCTAAATTTCGGATGGGCTATACATATTAATTCAATTACTCTCTCACGAATACTCTTCCCATGGAGATAAGCAACTCCCCATTCGGTTACTACATAATGTATGTCTCCGCGAGATAACATTATCCCTGCTCCTTCATCTAAATGAGGTACTATTCGTGATTTTTCACCATCTCGTGAAGTTGAAGGTATAATTATGATTGGCTTACCGTTTTTAGAAAAAGCTGCTCCTCTCATAAAATCGATCGTTTCACCTAATCCCGAATAAAAACTATAACCCTCTGTTGCAGCGTTTACTTGTCCAGTTAAATCAATCTGTCGAGCAGAATTTATTGAAACCATTTTTTTATTCATTCCAATATATTGAGGGTTACATACATAATCCGACGGATAAAATTCAATAAAAGGATTATTATCTACAAAATTATATAATTTTTTGGTTCCTAAAGCAAAACTAGTAATAATCTTTTCCGGGTGGAAATTTTTTTTTCTACAAGTTAAAATACCCCCTTCAATAAGAGGAATTATGTTATCTGTAATGTAGTGAGAGTGCATTCCTAAGTCTTTTTTACCGATTAAATATTTTAGAGTCGCATTTGGCAAATCTCCAAATCCTATGTGAATTGTAGATTTATTTTCTACCAAATTAGCCAAATTCTGTCCTATTCTTTCAGCAATATCATCTGGTTCATCAAAATGAAATTCTAACAAAGGTGAATTATTATAAATAAAAAAGTCGATTTCTTTCATGTGAATAAAACTATTACCTAAAGTTCGAGGCATTTGAGGATTAATCTCAGCGATAGTTAGAAAAGATGATTGTGCTATTGGCTTTGCAATGTCTACATTAATCCCTAAAGAACAAAAACCGTAAGGATCAGGCGGAGAAACTTGTATAAGAGCAACATCAATATGCTTTCGACCTTTTAAGAATAGTGAGGGAATTTCGCTAGTGAAAATAGGCGTATAATCTGCTTGCCCCTTGTTAATTTCTTCACGGAGGGTTTTACCAATAAAAAATGCATTATGCCTAAACAGGTCCTCAGCCTTATCCTTGAAATATTTTTCTGGGCCTATAGTTAAAAAGTGGAGTATTTCTGTATCTATCAATTTCTCTGAGTGCTTAATCAATTCTGATGTCAGTAATTGTGGCTCTGAACATCCAGAATCAATAAAAACTCTATTCCCAGGGATAATTTTTTTTATTGCTTCTTCAGCTGTTATTTCCTTATCTTTCCACTTTTCTCTCCAATCTTCTGTCATTGTATCAGATTTCACAATTTATTTCTAGTTTAATTTATATCTTTCAAATATAAATTTAATCTACAGTCTCTTTATTAATTGTATTATCATCAATATAATGTTTTTGAAATTATAAATAAAATGTTTAAATTCAATTCAAATCTTTCTTGAATTAGAACTAACCTAATATAATATAAAATATATAATATCTTGATTTAGTTATTAAAAATTAAAACTTGAAATTCAAAAGTGTAAAATATAATGTCTAAAGAAGAAAGAATGGAAAGTATTCTTACTGAAAACCGTATATTTAATCCTGTTGACTTTAAATCAGAATTTGTTAAAACAGGTATGTCAATGGAAGAGTATAAAAAACTCTATAAGCAATCTATCGAGGATATGGAAGGATTTTGGGGTGAACAAGCAAAATCCCTTGATTGGTTCGAACCTTATGAGAAAGTATGGGAAAAAACCGATCTATTTCCAGGAAAATGGTTTGTAGGAGGAAAACTGAATGTGGCTTATAACTGTTTGGATAGGCATATCAAGGCTGGAAATGGTGAAAGAACCGCTTTAATATGGGAAGCAGATGAACCAGGCCAAGTAAGAGAATTTACTTACAATGAACTTTTAAAAGAAGTAAATAAAGTTGCTAATGGAATGAAAAATGCTGGGTTGAAAAAAGGAGATCGAGTGACGATCTGGCTTCCGATGATCCCAGAACTAGCGATAATTATGTTAGCTTGCGCCAGAATTGGAGTAATACATTCTATCGTTTTTGGTGGCTTTTCAAAAGAAGCTGTGAAAGATAGAATTGAAGATTCTGATTCTCGTCTTCTTTTCACTAGTGATGAAACATTAAGAGCAGGTAAATTTTATCCCAAGATGTCAGATGTAGTCAAAATTATTAATGATGTTCCTACAATTGAGCATGTCATTGTTGTCAAACGCTCTGGAAGGGATGTATCTCATACCGATAAGGACATTTGGTATCATGATTTCATAGATGGTATGAGCGAAGAATGCAAACCTGAGATAATGGATTCTGAAGATACATTGTTCATTTTATACACAAGCGGAACAACTGGAAAGCCAAAAGGAGTAAACCATACTACTGCAGGATATTTACTTTATACCTCATTCACTCATAGAGTTGTGTTCAATTATCATGAGGGAGATATTTGGTATTGTACTGCCGATATTGGATGGATAACAGGGCATTCTTATATCGTTTATGGACCATTAGCTAATGGAGCAACTTCCCTAATGTTCGAAAGCGTTCCAACCTATCCCGATGTTGATCGTTTTTGGGATATTGTAGAACGTCATAAAGTAACTCACTTCTATACAGCACCCACTGCAATACGTGCTTTAATGAGGTATGGTGATGATCCTGTTAAAAAACATGATTTAAGCTCATTAAAGGTGCTTGGAACTGTTGGAGAACCAATAAATCCAGAAGCTTGGACTTGGTATCATCGTGTAGTAGGTAAAGAACGTTGTCCGATTGTTGACACTTACTGGCAAACAGAAACGGGAGGTTTTATTATGACCCCAATTGCTACAGCAACACCAACTAAACCGGGTTCTTGTTGTATGCCCTTCTTCGGTATTAAACCTGTTATATTTGATTTGGAAGGAGAGGAGGTAACAGAACCAGATGAGGGTGGATATTTTGCTATTCAAACACCGTGGCCGGGAATGTTAAGAGATGTATGGGGTGATACTGAAAGATTCAAATCAACATATCTTGAAAGATATCCTGGATACTATTACACTGGTGATGGAGCACGACGAGATGAAGATGGCTATTACTGGATTCTTGGGAGATTGGATGATGTAATAAAAGTGTCAGGACACCGTATAGGTACTATGGAAATAGAGTCTGCACTTGTAAGCCATCCAAGTGTTGCAGAAGCTGCCGTTGCTCCTTTTCCTCATAAGATAAAAGGGCAAGCAATTTGGGCATTTATTACGTTAATGCAAGGAGTTGAAAAATCAGCCAAATTATCCAAAGAAATTAGAATGCATGTTAGACAGGAAATAGGTCCAGTGTTTCAACCAGATGTCATTCAATTTGCTGATGCGTTACCAAAAACGAGAAGTGGAAAGATTATGCGAAGAATTCTTAAAGCAATTGCATCCTTGTCAGACGTAGGGAACGTCACTACCTTGGCTGATCCATCCGTAGTAGATACTTTACTTGAAGAACGCAAAAAGATGGA
>JAHQWI010000147.1 GCA_029856085.1 Promethearchaeia archaeon
TATTTATAATTACCTTTCATAAATTGAATCATATATACCTTAAATCCATGTCCTGTTGCACGTATACCTTGCCCTATCGCAGCAGTGGTTTTACCTTTCCCTCGTCCAAAGTATACTTGAACTAAACCTTGCTTTAATCTTTTTCTAGTTGTACTCATCGTTATTCAATCTATTAATTTATTATATTTTGAAATACTCTATTATTTAATTAGTTTTTAATGCTAGATAGATGTGATTTCATGGGCAAATATGAGGATTTAAATAATAAATTGAATAAATACTTGAGATTAGCTACATTTCCAATTGGGGTAAAATTACTTAAAGATTCTGGAGAATTAGAAAGTATTCAGTTTCTGAAGAAACCAGAACATAAGATTGCTCTTTGTCAAATTTTTAGTTATGCTAGATATTATGGGTGGACAATGGGATGTACAAAAGAAGATAATCTGTGTCCATTAGCTGGAATCTCTATTGGACTTGAAGAACCCCATAAACTCTTTGAAGAAGGAGCATTTTTTATAGGAAGATATAATGAAACCAAAGAAGCAGCTAAAAAGACAACCTCTTCAATGCCTAAAATTCCATATGGACAATATTCTGCCATCGTTTCAGGAGCATTGGGACGAATAGACTTTGAGCCAAATTTAATTCTAATCTGGGGAAACTCCGCTCAAATAATGAGGGTAATTCAAGGATATTTATGGAAAAGAGGAGGACGTGTTTCGATGTCGACTTTTTGTGATGGTGTTTGTGCTGATACTATCTCAAATACAATTCTTACTGGAGAATTACAGATTTCCTTTCCTTGTCTTGGTGATCGTCGGTTTGGCATGGCAATGGATACAGATTTAATAGCATCTATACCAATTGGAATTATTGATGAGATTATTAAAGGTATGGAAAAAACACATAAAGCAGGTACAAGGTATCCAATACCATATCAGATATCAGCACCTGAATTTTTTGTAAAATTAAAAAAACAATTAGAGAAAGCAAAGAAAAACTAAATTTTGAAAGTTTTTTATGTTAAAATAAACTGATTATATTGCACTAATCGAAAAAGATATTGGATAATATGAGGGGATTATAAATTAGATCGAGTAAATTAATGTCTTTAAAGGAGGCTATTTCAACGTACATTAATGATGGAGATCTTGTAGGATTTGGAGGTCTTTCTTTTTGGAGAAAACCAATTAGTGCTTGTAGAGAGATAATTAGACAAGAAAAAAAAGATTTAACACTGTGTACATTTGTGGGCGGATTTGAAATAGATATGCTCATAGCCGGAGGTTGTGCCTCGGAAGTAAGAAGTTGCTTTGTAGGAATGGAGATTTTTGGTATGGCACCACATTATCGAAAAGCTGTAGAATCAAGTTCAATCAAAATATCAGAAGAGAGTGAAGCTACCATTGCTTTAGGATTAAGAGCATCCTATTTGAAGGTACCTTTCATGCCTTTAAAAGGTATTATAGGAACTGATATGATAAAAGTACGGAATGATATTAAACAAATTGAAGACCCGCTAGGTTCTGGAACTCAGGTTATGGCTGTGCCTAAGATAGATTTAGATGTTGCAATTCTGCACGTACCCTATGCTGATGAATATGGGAATGGTAATATAGCAGGAGCGGTGTGGATGGATGCAGATATGGCAAAAACAGCAAAAAAAACAATTATTATCTGTGAAAAATTAGTGGAAACTGAAGACATTCGCTATTTACCAGGGAAAGCGCAATTACCTATGCAAACTACCACTGCTGTTGTGAAAATCCCTTTCGGGGCACATCCAACCTCATGCTACCCTTTTTACACATTTGATCCACTTCATATTCAATGCTATTTAAAAACAAATTTTGAAGAATATAAAAAGAAATTCATAAAAAATAAAAATAGTGCTCAATATCTAGCAGAAGCAGGTGGAGTGCAAACTATTCTTAATATTCTATTGTAGGAGGGGAAAATAATGAGTGAATATTCGAAAGATTATACTATAGATGAATTAATGACTGTCTTAATGGCGAGAGAAGTTAGAAATGATGATGTAATGATTGTCGGTGTTGCAACTCCAATGGTATGGGCAGCTTTTACATTAGCAAAAGTAACCCATGCTCCAGATGCGATTTATCATTATATCATGGGGAATACGTTTGTTATGGAACCTCGACAAGTGAGTTTGCTTTATCTTGAAATGAATACTGCAAGAGCTTATCGATTTCAAGATAGTGTTGAGTGTACCTTAGAATCATTACCATCAGACAAACTTACAACTATAGAATTTTTTCGCCCAGCTCAGATTGACCAATATGGGAATTCTAATAACATATGCATAGGAGATTGGAAGAAACCAAAAATAAGACTCCCTGGTGCTGCTGGAATCTTAGATTTTAGTATGTTTTATAAGCGGGGATCTTTCCTCTATACACCTCGACATGATACAAGAACCTTTGTTCCTACTGAAAAACTTGATTTTATCTCTGGCGTAGGATTTCCCGAAGGGAAACCTTCTACATGTGGGGGATCAGGACCTCAGTGCGTTATTACTAATCTTGCTTATTTAGATTTTGATGATGATACTAAAAGCATGAGATTAGGATCACTTCATCCTGGTGTTAACCTTGAGACTCTTAAAGATTCAACAGGATTTGAATTAATCATCCCAGATAAGTTGAAGGAAACAGGTCCACCCACGGTTTCTGAAATCACTCTTTTGAGAGAAAAGGTGGATCCATTAAATATTAGAAAATTAGAAGTATTATCTGGTAAAGAACGTGAAGATCTGTTGAATAAGGTTATTGAAATTGAACTTAGAAGGGAAATTAAATACCCCAAATTATTAGTTTAAAGGAATTAAACTTTTCACTATTAATTAATTAATATTTTATATTAAAAAAGAAATTTCTCATTGATTTTGAGCGAAATTAATATATGAATGTAGCTAATAAACTTCAATTACTTTATATTCCCGCAACGTATTGGAATGATCCATCAAGTAATTTTGAATTAATTTCTATAGGAGAACAGCCTCCTGCAAAGAGTAGCTTTTTTATTTTGTGGATTCCTTCGAATCAGTCAGATGAAAAACTCACTGAGTATATCAACCTTACGTTTCCAAGTATACCACTAAAAAAACTTCTAACATGTAAAATTAACCTTGCGATTCCTTCTTACAAATCAAAAACAGAAAAAAATGAAATCTATTCAAAGAAACATTTTGAAGTTATATCACATATAGGAAAAATCATGCCAATATTACCTACTACAAAATTACTTTACCAATTGGAAATAATTGAGAATTTGGATCGAAGTAGAATACATTATAGTAATTCCATTAAAATTTGGGCTCTTCTAACAAAATTAGTATTTGAACTATTAAATAAAGGTCAATTTGTCCCTGTAATAGAGCCGACTATGGAGAAGCTGTATATTAGTCAATGGCGGTTAATTTTAAAATCTCAATATGATAATGATCGTTTTAAATCTATTTTGGATCATAGTTCTTGGTCAGCTTTTTGTCTTCCTATAAATAATTTTCATGAAAATGGGGTAATTAAAACGAATGGTCTTTGGCACCCTTCTTACCTTTTTTCAGTATTTTTGGATAGTGTTGGAGATTATTTGATACGTTCTACCTTAAAGAAAAGTAAATTTCAAACTTTTGATGAATTTTATAGCACTGAAATAAAAAAAGAAGTAGATCCAGATTTTAGATTAAATTGGGATTATAAATTTCTTAAAACACTTATTAAAAAGGATAATAGCTTTAAAGTTGATGAATTTTATGAATCTATTTTACCAGCATTAATTCAGAATTGGACTCAATCTGCATTAGGATTTCAATTAAGGTATGATTTTGCATTAAGTTTTGAATTAAAATATCCAAAAAAGGTAGAAGATGGTTGGTTATTAAAAATTTTCCTGTCATCTCATGATGGAACTAAATCTATACCTTTAAATGAGCTCTGGGAAGGACATGAACTAAAAAAGGAGATTTATTCAAAAATCTTTGAAGGTAATGAACAATATTTGGAAATAATTTTAAGAGCTCTAGGAGCAGCGTCAAAGATATTTCCACCAATTAAAAAAGCCTTTTTAGAAAACATTCAACATGAGATAAAACTTACTTCTAGCGAGGTAATGGAATTTTTAAAATACCCAAAAGATTTGCTAATTCAAAGTGGATTCAACATTATTCTACCTGAAGTGTTTACATTAGGTGGAACGCAACGTTTAATCACCCGCTTAATTATTCGTTCAAAAGAGGATGCGAAGAAAAAAAGAGGATTAACTAGTGTTTTACCATCTATATTTGATATCGATTCAATGTTAGATACTAAATGGGAAGCTAGAATTGAAGGAAAGAAAATTACAGAAGAAGAATTTAATAATTTAATAGATTCTAACGAACCATTAGTCAATTTAAATGGAAAATGGATATTAATTGACCAAAACGATGTCGAAAATTTAAGGAATATTAAGAAGTTCCGAGTGAAAAATTATTTAGATGTCTTAAAATTAGGATTAATTGGGAAGGTCCAACTACAAGAAAACGGTACCAAGTATGATGTAATTGTTGAAGGAGAATTAAACGAAATAATTACACGTATACAATCTATAGATTCTTTTGAAGAAATCCCTTGTCCATCATCTTTTAATGGAAAACTGCGTAACTATCAGGAAGCAGGCCTTAAATGGATGGTAAATATGACAAAACTCAACTTTGGATTGTGTTTAGCTGATGACATGGGCCTTGGGAAAACTATTCAAGTAATTGCGTTTTTGCTTCATATAAAAGAAAAATATCCGAATAATAAGGGTAGTGTTTTAGTTGTCTGTCCTACTTCAGTACTGTTTAATTGGCATCGTGAATTTAAGAAATTTGCGCCCAATTTAGAAGTAATACTTCATCATGGTCCTAATCGATATAAAAAAGCCTCAGAGATTCCAGAATTTTTAAAAGCACATCGAATCTTTCTAACATCTTATGGAACTATTAGAAATGATATTGATTTCCTAGAAACAATTCAGTTTAGTGGCATTATTATAGATGAGAGTCAAAATATGAAGAATTATACTTCAAAACAGACCCAAGCGATATACAAACTGAAAAGTCAATATCGAATTTGTTTAAGCGGAACTCCAATAGAAAATCGTTTACTTGAACTTTGGTCACTTTTTAATTTTTTAAATCCTGGTCTTTTAGGAAATAGAGAGGAATTTCAAGATAGGTTTATCTTACCTATTGAACGATTTCAAAATCAAGAAGCAATTAATGATTTAAAGATAATCATCGCTCCCTTTATTTTACGCCGTGTTAAATCCGATAGATCAATAATAAAGGACTTGCCTGAAAAAAATGAAATGAAATTAACAATAGAATTGACTAAGGAGCAAGTGATATTGTATAAAGATCTTACCGAAGAGACATTAATAACGATTGATGACAGCACAGTCGATAATAGAAAGAAAAGGGGATTAATCTTAGCCTTATTAGTTAAATTAAAGCAAATTTGCAACCATCCTTATCAATATCTTAAGAAAGATATCGCTTCAATAGAAAAAGATAAAGAAATAAAACAAATTATTTCCCAATCAAATAAATTGGAGAGATTATTAGAGATGACTGATGAGGTCATCTCCAATGGAGAGAAAGTTTTGATCTTTACTCAATTTACACAGATGGGAACAATTATAAAAAAAATACTTGAATGGAAGTATAAATTCAAAATTCTTTACTTTCATGGTAGTGTACCTGAGAAAAAAAGAAGTGAAATAATAGACGAATTTCAATCTGAAGATATTGAAAGTCCTCCAATATTAATTTTATCTCTAAAAGCTGGTGGAACGGGTTTAAATTTAACCCAAGGAACGACGGTTATTCATTTTGACAGGTGGTGGAATCCAGCAGTGGAAGACCAAGCTACAGATAGAGCTTATCGAATTGGTCAAAAATCAGTAGTAAATGTATATAAATTTATTACAAATAGAACGATTGAAGAAAAAATCGACGCTTTATTAGAAGAAAAACGAGATTTATCCGAAAAAATCGTAACATCTACCGGAGAATCTTGGATTTCTAATTTGAATAATGAAAAACTAAAAGAATTATTACTATTAAGCGATTAAAAATTAGAAGTGATAAAAATGGATAACCGAAAAAAAGAATTCATGGATAGTCGAAGAATTAAGAGAAAAAAACCTGTTACACCTCAAAGAAAAACTCAACATGAGAAGCAACGTACTCACGAGGAAGTTGAACAAATTAAAAGAGATCTTATAAACTTTGCTAAGACTTCATGGGGAAAACAATGGATTCAATCAAATTTAAAAATAGGACGTCCGTTCAGAATGCAAAGAGGAATTGAGTATGTGAAAGATAAAAGGCGAATTGATAATCTTTCGATTAACCCAGGTCAGATTTTTGCAACAGTCCAAGGTACTGCTCCAACACCATATCGTGTAAAAATAAAATTCGAAACCATCCAAGAAGAAGAATGGAAAATTATACTAAAAAAACTTATAAATAAAACCATCAATCTTATAGAATTATTAGGAGGATCCTTACCTGAAGGTATAATTTCTATTTTTAATGAGAGTGAATGCTCATTATTTCCAGATGCATCAAAAGGTTTAAATGCCACTTGTTCTTGCCCTGATAAGGCAATTCCGTGTAAACATATTGCAGCGGTAATTTTATATCTCGCACGCGTTATAGATTTTAATCCATTTTTATTATTAGAATTACGAGGAAAGCCTAAGAGTGAAATATTTACTGATTTAAGCCTAGCTCAGCCATCAAAAAGTGAAAAGAAATTAGAAAAAGTTGCTACTAATCAAAAATTTGAATTCAAATTTAATGTACCAAAAATCTCTATTCAAGAATTATCTAATATGCAAAAAAAATTAGGAGAAGATGATTTTAATATTGATTTTAAGCTAACAAAACCAGGAAAAATCATAGAGACTTTAGAGAATTTAGGAGTACCTCAAAATATTGAAAATAAGGCTTTCGAGATTGTCTTACGAGCGATTTATCAAAAAATTACCTCTGAAATATACTCCTTGTCTTCAGAATTTGTGAAATAAGAAGTTGATCCCTTATGTTTTAAAAATATAGAAGTCCTTACAATCATTTAACGAGAAGAGCTATTAAATGATATAATTCAGAAAGAATTAGTGAAGCAAAATAAATTTCCTAAATTACTTTATTTTTAATTATCAAAATTCTCTAAACTTGGATTTAGTTCTTTCTTTGACATTATTGGCAGCTTGAATGCTCTTTAATAATATGAGTAGTGGTGTAGCAGTATATGAAACTATTAATAATGGAGAAGATTTCATCTTTAAAGATTTCAATTTAGCTGGTGAAAGAATTGACAAAACTAGAAAAGAAGAGGTTTGTGGGAAAAAAGTTACGGAAGTGTTCCCTAAAGTAAAAGATTTTGGACTTTTTAACGTCTTTCAAAGAGTTTTGAAATCAGGAAAGCCGGAACATTATCCGATTTCCTTATATCAAGATGATAGGATTATAGGATGGAGAGATAATTATGTTTACAAATTACCCGCTGGGGAAATAGTTACCGTTTATGATGATATGACTGAGCAAAAGTTAGCTGAACAAAAATTAAAGGAATCTGAGGATAAATTTAGAACAATGGCAGAACAATCTCTAATGGGCATAGCTATAGCACAGGATAATAAAATTCAATATATCAATCAAGCCTATGTTGATATTTTTGGATATACTATTGAAGAGTTGATGAATTGGGAGTTAAGAGACGCATTTAATGCGATAGATCCAGATGATAGGGAATTTGCCTTAGAACAACTAGCTAAAAAACAGAGAGGAGATAAGGATGGTATAGAACACTACCAATATCGTGGAATTAAAAAATCAGGTAAAATAATATGGGTTGAACAATATTCCAAACCAATTACATATAGGGGTAAACCAGCAAATTTAGTTACATTGATAAATATTACCGAGCGTAAAAAAGCAGAACAGAAATTAAAAGAATCTGAAGAAAAATTCAGAAATCTTTCAACAGAATATGAACTAATTTTAGATAATTTTCCAGGATTAATTTTTTCTAAGGATACAAAAAATAATTTTATTCAAGTGAATCGAAATGTTGTTGCGAGTTATAATCGTGATTTGCAGTGTAAGGAAAAATTAAGCTCCAAGAAAGATTTAGAAGGAAGAAATTTATTTGATATTTTACCTAGAGATATTGCTCAAGCATATTGGGATGAGGATTTAGAAGTAATTAGAAGTGGATTGCCAAAATTAAATATAGAAGAATCATGGGAATCTGAAGATGGAACAAATTGGATCAATACAAGCAAAATTCCCTTCACAGATGAAAATGGGAATGTTAAAGGAGTAGTAGGAATTTCAATGGATATTACAGAGAGTAAAAAAGCAGAACAAGAATTAAAAGAGTCGGAAAAAAGATTTAAGGATGAAAGAGATAATCTCCTCAATATGCTAAATTCAATGGAAGATGGTGTTTATATTATAAATCAACAATATGAAATTGAATTTGTGAATCCCTCTCTAAAAAACGTATTTGGCCCGATTGGGAATAAAAAATGCCATGAATACTTTCAAGGCATATCTAAACCCTGTCCATGGTGTAAAACGCAAGAAAATATTATCCAAGGGTCTATTAGATGGGAATGGGATAGCCCAATAACTAACAAATTTTATGAAATCATAGCAACACCAATAAAAAGAGCGGATGGAAATATCTCAAAATTAGTAATATTTCATGATATAACTAAAAGAAAGAAAGCCGGGGACAAAATAAAAAGAGCACGTGAACAAGCTGATATGTATTTAGATTTAGCAGGAGTTATCCTTGTGGCTTTAAATAAAGATGGTATAATAACATTAATGAATAAGAAAGGTTATAAAATACTAGAATATGAAGAGGGTGAATTAATAGGAGATAATTGGTTTGAAAAATGCCTACCAAAAAAAGACAAAGATGACGTATTTGAAATTTATACGGGATTAATGAATGGAGATTCAGAATCTTTTGAATATGTTGAAGGAAATGTTATGACTAAAACTGGAAAAAACAAAAGAGTTGTTTGGCATAATATCGTATTATATGATAAGAATGGGAAAATTAATGGAACATTAAGTTCAGAGAGGATATCACAGAACGTAAAAAGGTAGAAAAAGAATTAAATAAGTTAACTAAATTAAAATCTGAACTGCTTACAAGAACTTCTCACGAGTTAAAGACTCCAGCTATGCATATTAAGGGTTACGCCGATTTGTTATTACATAAACATAAAGTAAATCTCGGTATAGAACAACTCCAAATAATTAGTCATATAAAAAAGGGAGTTTTGCGTCTAGAAACTCTTATATATGATATATTACATAAAGCTGAATTAGATTCTGGTCATGGTGAATTAAATAAGGTTAAAGATAATTTATCATCCTTAATTGACTTAAGTGTAAGAGAATTGAATAGTTTCGCTGCGTTAAGAGGACATTCAATTATCTTAGACATACATGATAGCATGATAACTATTTTTGATAAAGACCAGATGCGTCATGTAATTAATAATCTCATAACAAATGCGATTAAATATACACCACTAAATGGGATAATAGGAATCAATTCTATAATTACGGACGATTTCATAACAGTCGCAGTCCAAGATAATGGTATTGGACTCACAGAGGAACAAATTAATAGATTATTTACTCAATTCGGGAAAATTGAACGGTATGGACAAGGATTTGACATAATTACTGATGGTTCTGGTTTAGGTTTACATATTGCTAAAAAGATTATTGATTTACATGATGGTAAGATATGGGTCGAATCAGGAGGAAGAAATAAAGGTTCGACATTCTACTTTTCGCTTCCAAGGAATATTGATTTGAAAAATTCGATTTAAAAAAATATTTTGAAGTAGGAGTAGATATTCAACTAAAGTCTTTCGCAAGAACTCATCGATATTGATGAGAATAAAAGAGTTACAATAAATTTATAACTTATAGAAATTAATAAATAGAAGCATTATATAAACATGATAATGAATTTGATACTGAATATTTATATTGGTCAATTATAAATCTAAATAGCTCACTTGTTTCTGTTGTTCAAGATGGTTTAAATAAGGATCTTTTTAGGTTTTACTCTATTGAGAATATATATGGTTATGATGATTTCGATTTGTACTTACACGATGCTGCTAAAGCAAATACTTCTATTAGTATTATACTAAATATCTATAGTGTTAATGATCCACCCTTTTTTTTGAAGATAGTATTGTTATTCGTCAAGATCAGTCTAATGAGCGAATAACTATCGAATATTCTGCAGATGATGTAGATAATTCAAGTAACGATCTAAGATATAGTATATTTTATGGAGCAGAAGATAATTGGAATTTGATAATAAGTGATTTTAAAGAATTAAATTATATATGTGATACTAAGGAGGTTCCTGAAGGAAACTATTCTATAAAAATTGTCGTAAGTGATAGAATTGATAATGGTATTTGGATTTCATCTCAAAAATATGCCATAAGGCATTTAGATTCACACATAAATATTATGACGCTTATTATTGCAATAACAATACTAGCAGCGGGAGCATGTTTAGGTTTATTTAATATACGAAAACGTATATTAAAGAATAAAATCAGAAATCCAGAAAAAAGAGGATTTGATGAAAATATTTGATAATGAATAAAAAATATTATTGATTTTTTACTTTGAGACATAAATGCTAGAAAATCTTATGAATTGAATTATAAATTTAAGATTTATTTTCTACCAAGAATTTTTTTTTAATATTCAAAATCTCAGGCTCTAATTAAATTATTTTACTGTGTTTGATTTTCTGAACCTTTTTTTCTAATGTAATAAGTTAAAATAATTGTGTAAAATGAAATTCCTGGCAAATATACACTAATAATTAGATTTTGAATAGAATAATCTCTTGATAATATGTTACTTCCTAAAATTAAAGAGATTAATCCTACCGAAAACATAAAAACCATAAAAATAATATAAAATCTGTTATGATTTGTAAGCCAAGATGAATTTTTTTCTAACTCTTCGAGCATACTCCAAGTAATTAAAAGAGGTAAAGGAAAAACACCTATTATAGTTGGGATCCAAAGGAGAATCGAATCATTCCCAAAAATAAATACTATGAAAAAAGCAGAAAAAATAGTAAAAACCACTAAAATAATAGCAAGATATTTTAATCTTCTGTAAAATTTTAAATTATTCAACTTGGTTCACAATTAAATAGATCTTCATTTTTTTCCATACAAACATAATATTCAATTAAATATATAAATATTTAAGACTCAATTTCTAAATTATATGAGGAAAAAATAGTTAGTTTTTCTTTTCTATTTCAATATCGATACTTCTAAATAGATTGTGAATTGCTCAGCAAAGATTAAACCAACTTCTAGAAAGCATTCTGTAAAATAATTCCATATGGTAAACCTTTGGAAAATCTTATAAAACAGCTCAAATTCTTGAATCAAGTATCCTACCGTCCATTGAGTCTTTAATTTAGATGTCTTTGTAATATAAATCTCTGTAATTAAAGATATAATTAATTCTTAGAAATTAATCTATAAATTAATCTAATTAATTTTTCCTCATTCATGTTGATTTTAATTTTAGAACCTAGATTTTGAGGTTTTTTAGCCCGAGTATCATAATTATATTTAGCTTTATTAAAAAAATGTAATATATCCGTCCAGTACTTTAAAGTGGGTAAGTTAAATAATAAAAAAAGAAATTAAAATAAATAGTAATAGTAAACATTGTAATATATAAGATATGTCAAGTTATATCATTTTTTTGTTCTGAAACTGCTCTTTTTTTTAAGATAATTCCTTTTTTTTTTAAAATATAAGTTGTTACAAGAGATATTGCAATAAGAGATGTAGCTGCAATTATTATAATCAATAAAATCTTATCTTGTCCATTATCACCATCACCATTTTCATCAGCTCCTACTAGATTTAATAAGAAAATTACTGAATCATCATCCTTTATTTCCAAGTCAGAACATTTAGATTCATTATTGAAAGTCCATTCAGCAGTAATACTATTTGATATATTAAAATAGCGTATTTTATAAATTTGTTCACTTATAGTGACTTTAATCCCAAAATCAAATATGTCCTGATTTACATAAAAATTTGTTAGACCCGTATAGAAACCTTCTTGTAAGGTCGAGGGAATTAGCAATGGAATATTAAAAACTGTATCATATAGCAAAGTTTCATTTAGGGAGCTATTAAAAGAAATAAACATTTCATTGTTTAATATTACATCTGTAGATTTATCTGAATTATTATATGCTTGAAATATACAATCAATTTGGGATGTTTCTTTTCCATCTATACCTGTTGAAGTATTTATACTTTTAATTTCTAAATTATAATAAGAATTCATAGGGAGAAAACCATATGTAACATTACTAATAGCTACACTCCAATTATAATTATCCCCAACATTAAAGTTCCATTCTATAGCATTTGAACTTGGGTTTAAATTCATAAATACGTTATAATATGGAATATTTTGTGCAAAAATCATAACAATTACAAAACTTAAACAAGTGAATTTAATTATTTAACTTCAGCTCCCACTTCTTTAGATTTCAATTCTGATTTTTGAGAAATAAACTTTATATACAATTATGTGAATTTATTATTTAAATCTTTTTGAAAGTAAATTTATTGAAAAAAGAATTCCAATATTGGTGCATTTAAATAATGAGATTAAGGAAAATTGTAACAATTAACATAGTATTAGTAATAATCTTACCAACAGTCTTTTTTCCGATTAATTTTACTATGGAAATTCCAAAAGTAGGAGATACTAAAACTGAATCAGATGTTTCGAGAGGAGATTCGAACTCATCTAGATATATCTATGCACCCAATTTAAATGTAGAATTAGAGCTTGAATTTACCAATGGCACCTCACAGTTAATGTCAATTGATAATGATGGAAAAACTACTAAAATTCTGGAAAGCGATTCACAGAATCCCAAAAGGATTAATGATAATTTAATAACAAACCAAGATAAACCAAAAATTAACATGGAACCTCCTAAAATGAGTGGGGGACCCGTGTATGCAAGCGCCACATGCGATCATTTCAATATATATGATGGATTCTATTTTGACTTTGTAGTTAGAACAGCATGGAAAGAACGCTGGGATCACGATTATTTAATAGCAGTTTCGTTCTTATTAACTTTAGATGCTGATATTCTTTTCGAATATTATGATACATTTGATTGGTTTTGGGACGCTGTTTATCAAGTCGAAGTTTCTGTATGGTTATATACAATTCCATCTAGTTGGGGAGGTAGGTTCTACTATGGATATTGTGGGGGATTAGATGATGATGGGGTTGATTTAGACCCTTTAGATGGAGATTCCGATTGGGATGATGACTCAGTCGAAGGTTTTTGTACACCTATTCCAGTTCCAATACCACCGATATTTCCACCAAGTGAAGAACCTGATTTTGATATGGGTGTAGATTATCCTGATGAAGGTGAATTACCTCCCTGGATGGCATGGAAGGGACAAAATTACCAAATGAGTTTTGAACTCACCAACACTTTAGATGAAGTTATGTATTACGCTGAAAATTGGGAGCAAAGACAACTTACACCTAGTGAAACAGATTGGCAAGATTTTGGAGTTGCTCCAGGAACTTCTCCCGTAGAAGGACCAAATTTAAGTTTTCTGCCAGCTGATGATACACTCGTAATAGAATCTCCAATAATAAATCATAATTGGGAGTGGTTTTTTTACCTTTTAGGTGAATTTGAGGGTGTAGTTGAAGTTCTTGCCCCTGTGCCTCCATATTGGTTCGAATTTGGAGAAAAAGAACGAACCTATGAATATAGATTTTCAATCGATCAACTAGACGAATATGGGAATATTGTTGAAGCTGATGTGAACTCTATTACACTTCAAACTACAGTAAGAGTACACCCAGAAAATATAGGAATATATCACGCTGCATATTCATTATCCTTTGTGGGTTACGATTTAAAACTTGCTGGTTGGGGTCTATTATTAACTCCAGAACCAACTGGAATTACTAAAGCTGTCGGACTTGGATTGCAAGCAGCTGGTGCCGCAATTCAAGGGACTGCAAAAATGATGGCAGATTCAGTCCAAGATCCTCCAGATCCAGATTATGATGAGATTTACATTCCACGTGATATAATTTATGAATATGATGTAATTGATGACCCTTTAGTACTCGCAACAAATGATCTTGTTAGAGACTCTATTAATTCTCTTGAATTATCTGAAGCTTTTGATATAACTAGTGACAGATTTGAGACTGCTAAATATTTGAGAGATATTGATGTTATGAAACTCCAAGCTGAAACAAATCGTATTTATAGCGAAGACTTAAATGAGTTAATAATAGATATGACAAATTCCATTAATGAATTAAAAAATAAAGCTGAAGAAGCAGGAATTTCTTTAGACAAAACTGCTGAAGAAGCAAATGAAATTTTAGATGAAATTACAACAAATGGATTCCCTCAAGATTTAATAGATGACCTTAGCCAACTTGGTTTTACTGATGAAGATTTTGATTTAGTCGAAAATGAAATTACTTCAATAACAATAGAAGAAGATGTAACAGGGCAAATCATTGATGATTTTATATCAGTTGATTCAAAAGACTTAATTGAATCAGTAGAAAAGGTTTCTAATAACCAAGTTTATGAATCGTATGAAGCAGACAATAAAGATAAAGAGACTGAATGGAATAGACTCATAGAAGCTGCTGAAGGTGTGAAATTTTGGGCACAAAGATTGAAAAAAATAAGTGAAACAGATCAAGGGTGGGCTAATGATTTTAAAATTAAATTAAATAGAGCCATCGATAATGGTCAAGCCGATTTATCTAGCTTTAGAAGTACTTTAATTCCACGTCCAGGACAATTAAAAAGTAATTTAATAGAGATAAGAACAGGTCTAGAAACCTTAGATACATTAGTAACAACAGAAATTTTAAGAGATACTTTTACAAAAAGTCATTTTGAACAACTTTCTATAATGATTGCTAACTTTATAGAATCGAATATTAATAATAAAATTTCATACTGTGACTATCTTACGACTGAAGCCACTTCAGGATCATTAACTACAGCTATTAACGGTTATATAACACTACTAAATGATTTAATTGTCATTTGTAATACTTATAGTGCAAGTGCAGATCAAATCTCGAATTTAGCAAAAAATGAAAAAGATTTAGTAATAATTGAAGCTACTACAGCAGATTTAAATGAAATGGTTCTCTTTAATTCAAGCACTTATCTTGCAATTGAAGAGGGAAGATGGGATGATGCTAGAACCTACGCTAACTCCTTAATTCAGAAAGCTTTAGATGTTTTAGATTATACTTCAAATTACAAATATCTAAAATTTTTGTATTCTGGAAGAGAAGCTTTACGAATTATTGAAGATGCAATAGAATTTATAATTTCACTAGAACCAATTTTGAATAATGTTGAACCAGGATATACAGTAGAATATATATTAAATATCGAGAACACTGGAACTGCTTCTGATATTTACGCAATAACTTTAGAAGATAATGAATTTCCAGGAGTGATAGAATTAACTCAAAATGAAATCGCTCTAGAACCCGGAGAAATTAAACAAATTAGTATTTTCGTTACTCCTCTACGGCATTATTCTACTGAACCAGGTATTTATGATTTCATTATTACTGTTCAATCATTAGGTGACATTCTCGAAATAAAAGAAATTCAAGGTAAAATAAATGTAATCGCTTTTCATGATATTCAAATACATGTCGAACCAGAATTTTTAGACGGCTATCCCGGAGATCAAATCTCTTATACTATTTTTGTTCAAAATCTAGGAAATATTCAAGAGAACTATACTATCTCATTTGAAGGTCTTGATTTTAATGGAGCTTTTATGGCTTATCCTACATTAATTCCGAAAGCATGGGTTGACATTTTACCGAATTTATTAACTCTAAATCCTGCAGAAATTCAAACAGCAGAAATAATAATATCAATACCCCTTAACTGGTCAGGATTCGAAGTAAGCACATACAAATTCTTAGCTATAGCTACTTGTAATTTAGATCCTAATACTAAAGATTCATCATTGGGTGAGTTAGCAATTAAAAGCACAATTACCAGCTCTACGTATTATGTTGATTGGCTATTAGGCGAAATAAATAAATATATTTATAGCAATTCAATAGTTGCTCTTTATGGTGTTGTTACTCAAAAAATAGTTAAGATACAAAGTCTTGTATGGGAAGCATATCAATTGATTCAAGATGGTTTTCTTCATACAGGATTAGTCAGACAAAAAATGGCTGAGATTAAATTAGAAATTGCTGATACGAAGACAGAATTGATGATCAGCAAACAATCTATGAGTCCAGAACATTTTGACCATCTACAGGAGTGTATCCGTGATGTTCGCAATAGAATCGTTGAGTTAATGGGACTAGGTATTAGCGTGTTTAGTCATGACATTTCACTTGTAGAGATTGATGTATACAATTTAAGGGATTTTGTTGAAGATAATATCAACGCAACAAATTCAGAAAATCTAGTGAATGCAATTACATTGACAGCAGCAAAGCTTGAGAACGCTATTTTTGATATTTCATTGGATAAATCTACAGAAGGATCGTTAACATCAGCACAAAATGCATTAGATAATGTAAAAACCGTTGTTGTAGATTTAGCACGAAAAGGAAAAATCTCAGAAATATTAAAATTAGAACTATTAGCAAAAATCATAATATTACAAGGGAAAATAGAATTACTAAAACTAAATATATAGCTTTTTTTTAATTATATTATATTTTTTTTTTTATTATTGTTTTGAGTGAGTATTAAAATGAAAAGGAAAGTCAAAATATTGAAAAAATTGTTTTTAACTTTATTCTTATTTAATTCAGTTATATTTATTGTATTTTTTAATCAATACTTCTATTACAATAATAGTTTTAATAAAAATCCTATACAAATTTATAATGAAAATGAGAATTATCTACGATCATCATTCACTCTCACATTTACCGAAAATTTTCAAACTCAGACTTATAGAAATGAATCTATTACAAATTCAACTGGATGGGGAAAAGATTACTTATCTTTAGTCCATCAAGAAGTAATCAATCTTTCAAATTATGATTACAACCTTGATCAAATTAATTCAATTAGATCCCAGGGTAATTTACTATTTTTAGCAGATAATTCATTTGGATTAAAAGTACTAAATATTTCAAATCCAATGAATCCAACCTTAATATCACAATACGGTGATACATATAATAACACTCTTGATATTGCTTTCCAAGGTAAATTTGCTTATATTGCAGATGGGATAGATGGTATGGAAATCATTGACCTATCGAATCCAGTCTCTTTACAAAAGGTAGGGAATTGGAGTAATGGTTATAATGTTACTAATATTTTGATATCAGATAGTTTAGCATTTTTATCTATCCAAGACTTCGGAATTGAGATTTTGAATATTTCAAATCCGCAATCTCCTATTAAAGTATCAAATTGGACAAATAATAGAAATCCTTCTAATGTAGTTGTTAAAGGAAATAAATTATTCGTCGCAAGTGAAAATTATAAGTTAGAGATATTGGATATCTCAAATTTAAATGAAATTATTACCATTAGTGAACTTCCAATCACAAATATTCCTTATGAAATTCTAGTTAGGAATGACTATCTTTATTTAGCGAACGGAATTGAAGGCTTAAAAGTAATAGATATAACTGACATTTCTAATCCCAGCTTAGTCAGCACACCCACCCAGGATGGCTCTATTACAAATATTTTAATTGAAGAAAATTATATCTTTCTAGCGAACAACACTTATTTAAGCATTGTTGATAGATTAAATCCTTTCAATCAAGAATTAACTTATCATTGGGATATTAATGAAAAAATTACTTCCATTGAAATTTACGGAGAATATATTTATTTAGGATGCGAATTTAGAGGATTACAGATTTTAAAGTTTTCAGAATTTATTACTCCAAAACAAATTTATAAATTTTCACCTAATATTAATGCTCATAATGTAATTTTAGATTATGATAGAGCTTATTTATGCGCAATTGAAGACGGGGGCTATGATGGTGGTCTATTCATATTCAATATTTCAAATCCATATGATCCTCAAGCTTTAGGTAATTTCTCAAAACCAGGATTCAGCTTTTATGATGTGGAGATAAAAGATGAAATTTGTTTTGCTGCTGTGTATGATAATGGCTTAATTTCATTGAATATCTCTGATCCTGCCAATATTAATATTTTAGATTCAATTAGTGGTTATTTACTGAATTATTCTCAGAAAGTAGAAGTCGTTGATGACATTGCTTTTGTTGCTAATGGTTTTATTGGTCTTGATATTTATAACATTTCTGATCCTCTTAATTTTCAACATATAACTAACTATCCAGGTGATTTGAGCAGTGTTGGTGTTTATACAGATATTAAAATAAGAAATAAATGTGCTTTTATTGCAAAGGGCTATAAGGGACTTGAGATTTTTAATATATCAAACCTTAACAATATTCAATCTATCGCAAACTATACAGATTCATATAATAATTCTCAAGCCCTTGAATTTTGGGGGAATTATCTATTAGTCGCGGACAGGTTTGATGGATTAGAAATTATAGATATCTCAGATATAAATAATCCTCAAAAAGTTTCACAATATACAGATACATACAATAGAGCCACAAAAGTTAAAGTTATTAATAATCTTGCGATTATTTCTGATCGAACAGATGGAATTGAGATTATAAACCTATCAAATCCATTGAATCCTATAGAAGTGGCTTCTTACTCTGATAATTATAATAATTCATGGGGGTGTGTAGCCACAAGTAGATTTTTATATATTGCGGATGGTTATGATGGATTTCAAATTGCTCAATATAAAGAACATTTGTTTAATCAGTATGAAAAAAGAGCCATCGCACAGTCATTAGAAATTGATAAAACGATTGCTACTATAACCAATGCAACGATGATAATCAATGGAGAGGTCCCTGATAATACCTCTATTCAGAGTCTTCTTTCTAATGATAATGGAAATAATTGGGATTCAGTATCCAATAACAGTCTTCATATTTTTGGTACTATCGGTTCAGAATTAATATGGAAGGTAATACTAACAACTAGTGATGATTTAGAAACACCTAAAATATTTGATATTATGATTAATTATTCTGCTATTAACACTCCTCCGATAATTCTCAACCCAAGTGAACTTCAAAACTTAGCAATTTGGAATCAAGCAGAAGATTTTGGATTTTTTGAATTTGATTTAGCAGGATATAAAGACGATAATGAGTTTATTGCTGAATATTTATATTGGTCAGTAATAAATTTAGATACATCACTTGTTTCTGTTGTTCAAGATAACTTAAATAAGGATCTCTTTAGATTCTATTCTATTGATAATGTTTATGGCAATGATGAGTTCGATCTAATGCTTGAAGATGAAGGAGGAGCACATGTTTCCTTAAATATTACTTTAAATATTTATAATATTAATGACGCTCCAACCTTTATCGAAAGCAACATTATTATACAACAAGAGAAAGATTTTATTCAAATTGAATATGAAGCTGAAGATATAGATAATTTGCCCTCAGAATTAAATTATTATATATATTATGGAACAGATAATGATTGGCATTTAATAATTGAAAATTATAAAGATACAACATATACATGGAATACCACACATATTCAAGAAGGTAATTACTATATAAGAATTGACGTAAGCGATGGATTAGCTAACGATACTTGGATATCATCTGAAATTTATTCAGTTAAACGTAAAAGTGAAAGCCCACTTATTTATATAATCATAATATCATCATGTGTGGTGGCTGGAGTAATAAGTGGTGTAGTAATTTACACGGTTAAACGTAGGAAATCTAAAGCTTTACATTTGATTGATAAGGTTGTCGATAAAATTCAAGATGACAAGTCTGAAAAATAATTTTTTTTTAATTTTTAATTCACTTTACTCTCTTTTTATACATGGGACAAAGTAGAAATCCTTTTTCTTCAAGGATTTAATATTTAGAAAAATTAAATTTAAAGTTGAATTGATACTATACTAAAATTTAAGGATTGCTCCTTCAGCAGCAGAAGATACGAGACTACGATATTTCAAAAGCGCTTTACTTTTAATATCTTTCTCAAAAGGCTTCCATTTTGCTAAGCGTTCTTGAATTTCTCCATTTGTAATATTTACATTAAGAGTTCTATTTGGAATGTCAATATTAATTAAATCTCCGTCTCTCACTATACCAATTGGTCCTCCAACATATGCTTCTGGACTCGCATGACCGATACAAGGGCCTGATGTATATCCTGAAAAACGGCCATCAGTAATTAGAGCAACTTTATCTAATTTACGTTTCATCACTAAAGTCATCGTTACAGCTAGTAATTCGGGCATGCCCGGACCACCTTTTGGGCCTTCATACCGAACTATAATTACTGAATTATTTTGGACTTGATCAGCTGTTAAAGCATCAGTCACATCTTTTTCTGAGTTAAAACATATTGCAAGTCCTTCAAACTTTAACATATCTTTATTTTTAATTGCTGATTGCTTAACCACAGCACCTTCTGGTGCTAAATTACCTTTTAATATTACGGTTCCGCCTTCGGGAAAGATAGGATCATTCAAAGGTTTAATAATGTTTTCATCCAGTACTTTTGCTTTTCGGATAATCTCTCCAATAGTTTTTCCAGAAACAGTTAAGCAGTCCAAATGAAGAAAATCTTTTAATCTACTTAAAACTGCAGGGATCCCTCCTGCTTTATATAAATCTGGAGTACCATAATCTCCCGATGGAGCAACATTTACAATTGTTGGTATTTTTTTATTATATTCATTAAATATCTCTAAATCAAAATCTATTCCCATCTCATTTGCGATTGCTGGAAGATGCAGTGTTGAATTCGTTGATCCTCCAATGGCTAAATCAACTATTACGGCATTTTCTAAAGATTTTTTCGTCATTATTTGAGAGGGAGTTATTCTATTTTTCAGTAATTCAATTATTCTTTTCCCTGAATTTTTTGCTATCATATATTTCATTTGAGTCATTGCCGGGATTGTACCAGCATTAGGTAATGTCATTCCAAAGGCCTCCATTAAACATTGAGTAGTATTTGCTGTACCCATCGCCTCACAAGCACCATATGTTGCACATGTAATGCATCCAAACTTATGAGCATAATCTTCATAATTATCTGTTGCAATACCCTTATAATCTGGCATGAACCTTACTTGATATAAATTAGCTCCTCCTGGAACGCATATAGTAGGGATATCTAATCGTACTGCCGCCATCAAAATTGCCGGATTAATTTTATCGCAGCTTGATAGAGTAACCATAGCATCTAATCGATGGGCTTCGACCATTAATTCAATTGAATCGACAATGACTTCTCTGGAAGGTAAAATATAACGCATTCCGATATTTCCCATAGCTATTCCATCACATGCTCCAATGGTACAGAACTCAAGGGGTACTCCTCCAGCTTCAAGAATTCCATATTTTACTGCTTCAGCAAGAGTTCTTAAATGTTTGTGACCTGGATTGAGCTCATTCCAAGTATTTACTATACCAATGAATGGCTTGTTATCAATGTCTTTGTCATCTAAACCTAGCGCCTTCAATAATTCTATTTTGCCATATCGAAATGGTGTTTTGTTAATACCATCAAAAAGACTTCTACTTCTTATTTTTAAATCAATTTCTTTATCATTCATTCCAAATTCCTCTTTTTTATAGTATCGAATATACTCAATTCATAATGTTAAAGGATAATTCCCATATTTCTTTGTGGCAGAAATCATAGTAAAAATATTTTCAAGCTTGCATGCGTTAGTTATATCTGTACAAGGGCTCAGAATATATCCCCCACCTTCGCCAGCGTCTTTTATACATTTTTTTACTGATTGTGTAACTTCATCTGTTGTGCCGAAAGGTAAAAGTTGTGAGACATCTATATTTCCAATTAAACAGAGTTTATCTCCATATGTTTCCTTTAAATGTTTTAGATTCATACCAGCCATTGGTTCTAAAGATTCAACCCCTTTAAATCCTGCCTCAATTAATCCATTAAAGTAGGGTTCAGTGTAGCCATCTGAATGAAAAATCGCATATTTTCCTGCTTTGTTTATTTCATGGAGAATCTTCTTATATGCAGGAATGATAAGTTCCCGATGATCTTGAGGATTAATCATTGTCCTATTTTTAAAAGCTGTGTCATCACAGAGAAAGAAAATATCAAAATCAGTTTCAGCTAATAATTTCGCTCCATCAATGGCTTTTTTTGTTCTTAAGTCAATATACTTTTTGAGTTTAGTTTTTTTTTTTCTTAATAACTTAGTAAATAAAGATAAACCCAGACCTTCCCAAATAGGTTCTAAAATACTGGATATATGAGAACAGGGGAGAAATTCATGAGTTGGAAATTTACTTAACCTCTTATTAAGCTTTGGTATAAAATCAGAAGCTTCTCTCCATTCTATAGAAAAGTATGTATCATAGAAATTATCTGCCATTTCTTCTGTTGAAATATAATTTTCTAAATACCATGCTACATTAAATTGAGGATTATTTAAGTAGATTCTACCATCAATATCAATAAACTTATTTGGGTCTTCTAATTGTGGAAGCGGTTTATCTTTTAAATAATTTCGTGGCAATCTGACTGGAAGTACTCCAAATCCCCAGGAAAAATCAAATCCTAACTTTTTATGAAGGTTATAATCACTATAATATAAAACATACTTATCATCTTTCTTATATTC
>JAHQWI010000148.1 GCA_029856085.1 Promethearchaeia archaeon
ATTCCACCGGGTTGAGTCCAATCTTCTATTTCCCAAACATCAACTTCTCTAATATCAGGCAAATCTTCTAATTCCTTATCCTCAACATCTCTAATACCAGGCAAATCATAAGTTAATTCTCTGGATATATTAAAAGTATGATCACCCTCGCTATCCACAGCAATTAGAATACTATCACCAAGGTTAACATCAGTAAATATCCAAGCGGGTGTATGGCTACCATCCCCAAAAATAGACCCTCCTGTCATAACTCTTGTTTGAATATCAACTAACCATGAATAAATTCCAATTCCCACAATATTCCATGCTTCATTGAATAAATTACCTGAGTATTGAGAATAACTGAAATTTGAAATAAAAGATGCACCCGAGGTGTAATTGTATTTTATATATAAACCATCGAATATTGAGGAAGTATCACTAGTCCTTAATTTGTTTTCAGTATCAAACACTACATTACCATCATCAAATATTGGAGTTTTTTGGTTTTCAAATTTGTATACAAATACAGCTACGGTCGCAAAATTAATTAAAAAGATGAGAATGATTAATAGCCCAATATTTACTTTTTTAGTATTTAGATTCAAATTAAGCATAGTTTTTTTGCCTTTTTTTAATATGATTTTTTTAAATAAAATTAGATTATTAAAATTGATCATATTAAGTAATTTTAAGGTTATGCTTTTACTTTTCTGCAACATTTCCATTTAGCGTATAATTTTAATTCTTTCAATAGAAATTTGAATAGACTAGTTAATACATAGGAGCCAAATTTTTAAGTAAAAATAACAATTTTTCCGATTTTGAAATATTATTTCAGCATATTTAAATCTTCTGAGCTAAAAACCAAATTTGTCTCTCATTTTATTAGTTCGATTTTTCAAGAAAAAACGAATTTACATACTTTCGGGTTGGATAACATCCAAAGTAGGATAAAATTTTATCTTAAATTTTTTAAAAATATTTGGAATCGTGCTCTTTTAAAGCATCTGTAAGAACCAAACATAGCTTCTCTAATATTTTTGTATCGATTTTATCAAGTGTATCTTGAGGAGTATGCATATAATCATACGCTTCCACCTCACCAATTCCAAACCCGCAAAGACCTTTATCTCCTAAAAAACCCCCATCGGAATGAGTGCCAAAAACCCTATTAGTAATGTAATGTCTGATCGTAAGATTTCTGTTGTTATTCAGAAGCAAAGAATCAATATCCTTGGCATTATCACTTTCTTTTCCTCCGGGGAATAGATACACGTGTTTAGCAATGGATTCAAAATTGAACATAATCGATTTATCGGGATTTAGATTTTTCATATTGTTATAAAAATGCTTAATACCCATTGTTCCGCATTCTTCAGCTCCAGTGAAAAGAAACCACAAATTATAGTTTTTTAATCTGTTTTCAGGAAGACTATAATAGTGTGCCAGCTCTAAATTGCACGCAATACCAGAAGCATTATCAACAGCACCTACGGAACTATTATCTGTAGTGTTAAGAAGCAATAAGAAAGCGACTAACATGTTCGCTATTAAAGGAAACATTCCGATAATAAAAAGTATTAGTTCAAATCCTGTTAATATCGCATTATTAAGGATTATAAAGAAAGCTAGAATAATTGACGAGGAGATCCAAAGTTTGATTATTCTTATCCTTGTATTAATTTTAAATCTTTGTCCTTTGGAATCTAAATGACTTATAAACATAATAATTCTACCATTATTCTTTATTTCATTTGATGTAGGTTTTATTTTTACAAGAAGATTTTGTGAATTTAATTGTTTAATGAATTGAATGTTTTCGGGTTTTCTTGTCAATATGATTGATGTAATCAATAAGCCTAATAGTATGACTATAAAAACCAAAAATAGATTCATATAAATATTCAAGTATAGAATTAATAAAATTAAGGAAGCGGATAGAAACGCGATTTTAGGATATATTCTCGAATAAAATGAGCTAAATGCAAAATTTTGAACTTCAAATTCAAGATTTAAATTCTCTATTTCTTGTTTTACTATATTAAAAGCTTCTAATTCAAATTCAGTTCCAGATAATCGAGGAAAAGCAATTGTGTCAAGATTGCTTTTAATTCGGGCTTCTTCAATCATATTTTTAATAATATAAAAAGCGATTCTTATTTAAACAATCACATTTGGTTTTAAATAATTTAAGAAAGTAAATAGCGGGCTATGAGGGAATCGAACCCCCGACCGTCAGGTTAAGAGCCTGCTGCGCTACCTGCCTGCGCCAATAGCCCAATTTATATTAAAATCAATTATCAAAACGCAGATGGAGGGACTCGAACCCCCGAGCGCTCATGCGCACTGGCTCACTTGATTGTAAAATATACTCAAGGCCAGCGTCTTACCAGCTAGGCTACATCTGCTTTTTTTTTGAAATCTAGTAATTAAATTAGATTATACTCGATATAATAAATTTTTTTTTGTTTTATGCCTAATTCTGTCTTGTATTTAAAGAAAAATATAAATTTTATGCTACATTTTTAAAAATATGAGCGGGGCAAAAGATTTTCGTTACTTAATACCTGAAAGCTTATTTAAAGATATAACTCAAAAAGCAGCAGATGAATATCCGATGATTTGCCACGGCTGGTTGTTTGCCGATCGTAAGGAGAATTTCGGAATCTGCACTAAATTCATTATGAATACGGACTTACGCAAAAATAAAGTTCATGTAAAACCAAGAAGCTGGATGAGATATAAAAAATCTAAGATCTATAATATGCGGAAATTTAAACAAGAACTAGAGGTTGATATAGTGTGGCAATGGCACTCTCATCCGAGCGGTAACGAGAAGCTTCACGCTATCGATAAAAGAATCCTGAAATATCTCTCAAATGGGGTTATGATAATCGTCGTGCCAGCAGTACCAAATAGAGAGCCAGAACAGAAAGCGCATCTTGTAGGGTGGTATTACGATAAACGCTATACAAAAAAGCCGATCATAGAAAAAATGGTTTTTGAGATAATATCTGAATAATTTAAATTTTATCCTTAAAATATTCCTTTTTCTTTTCTTTTTTGTGAGATAATAAAATATTAAAATTTTGAATCGTTATATTGAAATTGTATCATATCAAATAATTGCAAAGCAATCGTAGCAAAGCCTGGTATTGCGCTGGATTGCTAATCCAGTGTCCTAAGGACTCGTGGGTTCGAATCCCACCGATTGCGCTCAATTAAGGGCCAGTGGTCTAGTGGTTATGACGCCTCGCTTACACCGAGGAAATCGGGAGTTCAATCCTCTCCTGGCCCACTATTATTAAAATTAGTTATACAACTTTCTGATTCTTTTCGGCTGTAATACACTAAACTTACAATTTTCTAGGTTCTTTCCAATATGAGCGATGATCCCTGGAGCATCGGAATCTTGTTTTAATAACACTAGATTTTCTAAGAAACCAAATCTCTTTACGGTAATTATATCCCTAAAGTGACCTTTTCTCGCAATTGCTTTTTTAAATTGTCCTTTAGTCTCCCCACTTAAAATTATAGCTTCTAGATTCTCATCCATAATCTTTTTAAAGAGGTCTAGTGAATTAGGGGCAATTTCTCCCTGAATTTTATGGTTTTCTTTATCTATTTTGAGAATTTTCACTTCTATAGGAAAATGATCAATAAAATCATAGGCTTCAATTATCTCTGTCAAAGACTTTTCGCGCCTTTTACATAACTGATCTCTGAGCGTGTGTAAATTTAATAAAACATCAACTTGAGGGTTCATAATTCCACAATCCATAAATAAACCGAAACCAACTTTTCCTACATCAATTAGTGTACCCTTACAAATGTCGCCCTTTTTGATGTCCTTAAACTCTTTTATGCTCCCAATTTCATTTTTTAAGAGATTAAACACAAAAACCTCTTCAGGACCACTGATAGTTACTTCGAATCTCTTATCAAATTCTCTTAATTTTTTTATTTTCAATGTGGTATTTGGAAAACCTTTAACTCGCTCTCTTAAATACTTTAAGTATCTTAGGAATATATCTTCCTTTTTCCTTTCTTTAGAAACAATATAAATTTTATCAATTAAAACTAAATTTTTAACCATAGAGAACACAAAGTAGCTAAAATCTAAAGGAATTTAAGTATTTTAATATATAAAAAGTAAAATACTTTTCCTATTATATCAAACTATAGTTTTTTTCGTTCTAAAAAGACTTAAATTACTAAATTATTATATTTTCAATGTAACTAAAAACAGATTTAATTTAATAGATGAAAAAGTATGGAAGAGCAAAGATTTCAAGTATTAGTCAAAGCTTTAGAAGAACAAGAAGGAGTAGAAGAAATTTTCCTGTTAAATAGTGATGGAGAGGTTGTCTACAAGTCAGGTGATTTTCAATTATCTAATGAAGATGCAAATGCAATTCTTACTTCATGGAAAACAAAAGAACCTGCCATTATGTTTCAAAACACTCGATTTGCAGTTTTAAAAAACGATGATATTCAATTAGCTGCTAAGAATATTGGTGGTGGAAAAGGTAACATCGTTGGTTCAATTACAAAGGAAGGAGATTATTTAGTTGCGCACACTCGGGATGAGGGTCTGATCATATTAGAATGGTCAATTTTTATTAATAAAGTTGCATGGTCATAATTTGCTATATTAATAAGATAAATAATTCAAACGTCTCTACCTTGTTTTTTCAATCAAATTTTACTCTTTTTTTAAATTATTTAACCAAAATATTTATTTTAGTATTTATTATCACTTTTTAACTAAGTAAAACAAAAAAATAATATAAAAAGAATTAATTAGAAATTAAAAATTAAGAGTTTTAACCTATCTGGTTAAATTCTTTGGTTTTTTAAAAAATATAAAATCGAATTAAGGAGGTTATTAAAAAAATGTTTCAGCAAGCAGGACGTGGATATGATATGGCTATTACGCAATTTTCACCTGAAGGTCGGCTATTTCAAGTTGAGTATGCTATTGAAGCCGTCCGAAGAGGCACAACTGCTATTGTATGTAGAAATGAGAATTCAGTTGTTTATGCCGTTGAGAAAAAAAGGTCTGAATTGCAAGATGATGGTCTTGGTTCAGAAAAAATTTTTAAAATTGATAACCATATCGGGGTCGCCATCGCTGGCCTAACAGCTGACGCGAGAGTGCTTATTGACCGCGCCAGGATTCAAGCTCAAGTTAATTTATTGAATTATGATGAAAAAATAACTGTAAAGGACAGCACGATAAACATTTGTGAATATAAACAAGTTTTCACTCAAAATGCAGGTGTTAGACCCTTCGGTGTATCATTTCTGATTGCTGGAATTGATGCAAATGGACCCTCCTTGTATCTCACCGATCCAAGTGGAGCTTTTTGGAACTATTTCGCCTTCGCTATCGGATCGGGTTCGACAGAAGCAAGGGCTTACCTTGAAGAACATTATAAAAAAGATATAAGTGATGAGGAATTAAAATTATTACCCTTAAGAGCTCTCAAGGAATTGATGGGTGATAATTTAGATAAAAATACATGTGATGTAGCTTTTATATTGAAAGAGGATAAAACGTTTAAACTTCTAAGTTTAGATGAAGTGGAAGAATTATTAAGTAAATTATCAGATTCCTAAAATCTTGTATAAAATATCAAGGTTCCAGCCTATTATATTTATCAATTAATACAGAGACAAAAGATAGGAAAAGATAGAAACCAATGAAAATCAAGTTACACAGTTGTGAAATTATACTATGATCGATCGACCGACTGACCGAGGAAGAATTGATTTAGGCGGATATATTGTTGGGAAAATTGAGAAATCTGGAAGACGTTTCGAAATGTTAATGGATCCAGAGAAAGCCTGGGAAGCAAAGAAATTAATTCGAGAAGAAATCGACAAACGTTTAAAAGCAGGAGCAGAAAAATCCCGTCTTACTATTGATGATATCTTGGATAATAATAAGATAGATCTAGAACTAATTTTTGAGAGTTTTACTGTATTTGAAGATTTGAGAAGAGGTAAAAAGGCAACAGATGGTGATATGGAAGCCGTTTTTGATACAAGCGAGGGCATGAGAATAGCAGGACATATTCTAATTGAGGGAGAAATACACTGGACGAAAACTCAGAGAGAAGAGGAGAAGAGTAAAAAATTGAAACAAATTATAACGATTATTAGTAAAAATGCTATTAATCCTCAGAATAAGAAACCCCATCCATATCAAAGAATAGAGAAAGCAATTGAAGAAGCAAAAGTTAAAATTGATTTAATGAGGGGCGCTGAAGAACAAGTTGACGATGTAGTTAAAAGCATTCGAGCTATCATTCCTATTCGCATGGAACAAGTAGAGATAGCAATAAAAATTCCTTCAGCTTTTACAGCCAAGGGATATAATATTGTAGCTCAACTAGCACAAATTAAGAAAGAGGAATGGCAATCTGATGGGTCTTGGGTTTCTGTTGTTAGCTTACCAGCAGGTTTTCAAATGGAATTGATAGATAAATTAAACAAACTAACCCATGGGAGAGTTCAAACAAAGCTTTTAAAATCCTGACCAAGAAGTTTTTAATTAATTCTCGTTTATGTTATTTTTTTTGCAATGGTTAGGTTATAATTGATAAGTTAAAAAAAGAGTGTGATTATTTTGGAGAATGAAACAGATAAAGAAGTTATAGAAGAGACTCAAGAAAACGATGGAAAAGAAGGTGAAGATTTCGAAGATTTCGAAGGTGAGGAAGATTCGAGAGATGTCGTTGTACCTGGAGAGGTATTAACTGAAGACACTAAGAATTTTTTACCTGGTAGGGGTACAATTTATAATAGTGAAAGAACTAAGATAATTTCTTTAAATATTGGGTTAAAACAAATAAGAAAAAATTATATAAATGTGATTCCCCTTAGAGGATTTTATACACCTCGACCTGGAGATAAAATTATCGCTCTTGTTGTTGATAAAAATCCTGTGAAATATAAATGTGATATTAATGCAAAAGATTTTGGCACGCTTAAACCAAAAAACACTATAAAGAGAGGTAAGATGAGATCATTCAGGGGCGGTGGTGGCAGTGGTTATCCTCAAGATGAAGCAAATATTGAAAGATTTGAAATAGGAGATATCTTGATTGTAAAAATTTTATCTGCTGATCGTTTAAACAAGCCTGAATTAACTACTGTTGGCAAATATTTGGGCAAGAAAAACAATGGATTTGTAATTTCAATAGATCCACCAAAAATTCCCCGAGTTATAGGTCGCGATGGTTCAATGATTAAAATGCTAAAAAACTTGACAAAAACCAATATTTTTGTCACTCAAAATGGGCGCATATGGTTAAAAGGTGAAGATATTGCTCATGAAAGATTATTAGTAGAATCAATACAGAAAATTGCGACAGAAGCACACACAGTAGGCTTAACTGACCGAATGCAGGAATTTATTATAAATGAGAAAAAAATAAGAGGTATAGAATAAATGCCGTTGATTATTAAGGATGAATATCCCGAGAAGTTATTCCGTGAAGATGGAAAAAGACTTGATGGTAGAGAATTAAATGAATTAAGACCTATTAAAATGGAAGTAGGTGTTATCAAAAGCGCAGATGGTTCTGCATATCTGGAATGGGGAAATAATAAAGTTTTTGCTGCTGTTTATGGACCAAGAGAAGTTCACCCACATCATTTAGCTAAACCAGATAGAGGAATTTTAAGAGTCTTTTATAGGATGGCGACATATTCAGTTTTTGACAGAAAAAGACCTGCACCTGGACGCAGAGAAAAAGAAATTTCTATGATTGTATCAGATTGTTTAGAACCAATCCTCTTTCTTGAATTATACCCAGGTACGAGCTTTGAAATCTTTATTGAGGTTGTGGATGCAGATGGGGGCACTAGATGCGCCAGTACTACAGTAGCAGCATTAGCTTTAGCAGATGCAGGAATACCAATGAAAAGTTTAGTTTCAGCTATAGCAGTGGGTAAGATAGACGGTAAACAAGTTGTAGATCTTTCTGGAATTGAAGATAAAGCAGGAGATGCTGATTTACCGATTGCTATAACATGGTATAATGAAGAAATCTCATTACTTCAATTTGATGGAGAAATGGATTTAGATGAGATGACAAAATTCTTAGATATAGCAAAAGATGCTTTAAGTAAAATACATCAAATGCAATTAGTTTCTTTAAAAAGTAAATACATAACCTTAAAAGAAGGAGAGGGTGAAAAGAAAAGATGATGAATGTTAAACGGATAGTTTCGCGCATAGAAAAAAATTATATTTTATCAAATTTAAGAAAAGAAGAGCGGATTGATGGCAGAGGGTTATGGGAGTATCGCAAATTTAGTATTGAAAGCGACACAATTGCCTCAGCTGAAGGTTCTGCCGATGTTACATTAGGTGACACGAGGATTATTACTGGTTTAAAATATGACATTGGTACACCATTTCCTGATCTTCCAAATGAGGGTGTTTGTACTGTTATGGCAGAGTTACTTCCATTAGCATCTCCTTTATTTGAAAGAGGCCCTCCAGATGAACAATCTATAGAACTAGCTAGAGTTGTAGATCGAGGTATCCGACATGCTGATTGCATTCAAACACAAAAACTTTGTATTAAAGAAAAAGAAGCTGTATATATCTTATTTCTTGATATGTATGTCATAAACCATGATGGTAATTTAATTGATACTGGAGGAGTAAGTGCTATAACTACGTTACTTTCAGCACATCTTCCTGAGGGCATAATTGGAGATAATGGTCTTGAATGGACTGGAAAATATTTAACAGGAGACGATTTAGTAAATGAACTACCCTTAGTTTTGACTTATGGTAAGATTGATGATATTATCTTTTTAGATCCTAATTTACCTGAAGAATTAGTTTGCGAGGGGAAAATCTCAATATCAGTAACTGAGAAAAAAATAACCTCTATTCAAAAAAGTGGGGCTACTACATTTTCAATTGATGATATTAAGATGTTAGGAAAAAAATCGCTAGAAATTAGTCAGAAACTAAGAAAAGAATTAAATCTATTACAATATAAGACTTCCATTAAATAATTTTTTTTATTAATAATTTTTTTATTATTTTTTACTAATTTTTTTATTATTTAGAAATCGTTTTATTTTTTATCTAATTTCACTTTTCTTAAAGTTTCAAACGTTCCGTAACCACCTTTAATTCCATCCAGTTCAAAATTGCCTATTGATTGAACAAGTATAGATTGGTTGCCCTCACTATCTAAAAAGGGAACTGGTATTATTGGTCCAACATTAGCTTTCAACTGATGGCTTTCACCTAAAGCATCCACAATTTCAAGTTCTGAACTTACAGGAAGGATTCCATCTTCTCGAAACTTCTGATCAACGATATTAATTGTTTTCAATGGTATATTCTCCCCATTTTTAAACAAAAAACCTCCTGTGGATAAACGGCCATCATCTGTAACTATTGCTGCTGGATTTATTCCTAAATTCTTATTGAACCACACTACATAATATAACCAATTACCTACTCCTGTCCAATCTCTCACACCATAAGTATGATCTCTTTGCCCAATAGTATTTTTTATAGGGAAATTTGTATTATTAATCTGAATATTTCCAGATAAATTAGCTATTTGTTCCCAGTGTTTATCTCCTGCTTTTTTGCCTATTTCTAATGATTCTGGAGTCATATTTTCACTATATTCATAAACCTTATTAATAGGTTCGAAGTCAATATCGATTTTTACTTTTAAAGTATTTGCAATCAATGTAGGGTTCTCACGGACTTTAGGTAGATCTTCAGAATTTTGTACAACAATCATGTTTCCTTGAAAGGTGTAGTTCCATTGTGAGCTATTTTTACAATTATGAATAACACCACCAACTTGAAGGGAATTTGTATAGTCCTCAACTTTTTGAACTAAATTATATCCTGCTGCTGAGCCATTAGGTAAGAATAAAAAGTAAAAAGTCATTCCTTCTTGCTTATTGGGCTTAAATCCTAATCGTGTCATTCCCCCTAAATTATGTTCTTTACTATAAAAGACGAAATAGTAAGATTCATTCCATTCTGGGTGATCGGTACATTGATCAGAATGAGTTAAGGGTTCCAATTTTTTTAGCCTCTCTCATTTAAGTTTTGAGGTATAACGGTTCCATTATAGCCATTTATTTTTACTATTTGACCAGTTTTAAAAATTTTGCTTGCATTTGTAATATTTGTTACTGCTGGGATACCATATTCTCGTGAGACTACGGCTCCATGAGAAAGAATTCCACCCGTTTCTGTTATTAATCCCCCGATTTTTGAAAAAACAGGAGTCCAACCAGGATCTGTTTGAGGTACAACTAAAATCTCTCCACCTCGTACAGTAGAAATGAGGTTTATATCATAAAGGACGCGTATAGGTGCAGTCGCAATCCCCTGACTTGCGGGAAGACCATTAAAAATCGTGCTTTTATCGTTATGTTCTAATTCATCATCAAATTCTCGTGAACCCAAAAGGAACTTAGGAGGTATTTTGTTTTCATATATTTTAAAATTTTCATAACGTTTAATTACTTCAGATGATATTTGTTGAATTTCTTGACTAGTATATTTGTTCAATGCCAATTTCTTAATTTCATGTTTACGTAGGAAAAAGATTTTATTCTCATCCGGTATTATTCCTCTTTTTATAAAATTTTTCCCGATTTTTAAATAGGCATTTCTATTCATTGTAATCCATTTATCGAGGTTAAAGCGCTGATTCTCCCGAAATGATATGTATTTCTTACTATTTTTTAATATTGCGGAAAATATTTTCCATTTTATTATCCCAAATCGTTGGGATCTTATCTTTTTCTCTACAATTATTTCAGTTCGCTCTCTTTTCTTCAAATTTATAGCTATTATCGTATCCAATCCTTCCCATTTATCTATAATTAACGATTTTAGGATATCAAAAACATTTTTCATTGGCGGCTCTTTCCACCGGGGGTAATAAATTTCTCTGGTATAGCCACGTGCCCCATGGTTATTTAAAAATATTTCAAATTCACTTAAGAAATTTTGAATAGATGGATCGTTTTTTGTTGATAAAGTGTTATAAATCTCTGATGAATCTTGATTAGTGAATATTGATTTCAGTTCTTGAGATTTATTAATAAGAGAAGCTAAATTATGGATTTTATCATTAGTTTCTGTTAATTTGTTTTTAAGCCCTGATATCAAAAATGGATATAGTTGATAACATTCCTCCTTACTAATAAATCGAGTAAGAAGATATTGGACTAATAAGTTCATCCCTATGTTATGAACAGGAATCCCATATCGAACAAGTCGAAAATGAGCAATCATAGTTCTATCTAAATCTTCAACTAAGCTAATAAGATCCTTTAGTTCGCTAATTTCTTGTAGTTGATTTTCAAATTTTTTACAATAAGGAATAAATGATTCTTGATTCCAATTTTCATATGCTTCAGCAGTTTTAGACATCGCACCGTTAGGATCATGGGAACTTATCCTGAGCTCTGCAACTATTCGACTAATAAGATGAAATGGAAGATCCTTTATCGTATTTTTTCCATAAGGACCCCAACCTTTTGGAAAATAATTTAAAACGTCTTCATTACGAATGAATTTAGGTATTTCATTCTCTACTTTTCTTTTTATCACATTGAGATTGAAATAAACATGGGCTTTATATAATTTTAATAATGAAGTATCCATTCGCTTATAGCCCATTATGTCGTTTAATTCTATATTAACTACTTTTGTTATATGATCGCCTAAAAGTTCAAAATAGAGCGGTGTGACATTATCATTCCAATAATCATCTGAATATCCTCTGCTCCATAATATTTCAGAGGGGATACTTTCAGCTTTAATTGATGTAATAGGGCGAGTTTGCAGGATATTAATTCGATTATCTTGATCTATAGCCCATTCAATATCTTGAGGAATTTTATTAAACTTTTTTTCTATTTGAAGTCCTATTTTAGCAAGTTTTATAATATTACTATCAGAAAGAGACGGTTGTTGAGCTAAATCTTCGGATAATTCAATATGCTCAATGCCTCCATCGGTTCCTTTAGACTTTGGGTATGTTGCTAATTTTTTTCTACCTATTCGTCTATTAAGAATGTTAAGTGATCCTTTCTTTAGTTTTCGAATAAAGTATTGATCTGGGTTAGTTTTTCCTGATACAATTGATTCTCCCAATCCAAAATTTGACTCAATTAATAATTCGTCATTCTTAGAATTTATTGGATTTAAGGTAAATAAAACACCAGCAGACTTCGCAGATATCATCTTTTGTATAACAACAGCAATTTTAACCTTCTCATGAGGGATTTTGTTTTTATATCTATATATAATTGCTCGACTTGTCCATAGTGACGCATAACATTTCTTAATATGCTTGAGAACTTGAGAAAAATCCCTCAAATTCAAATATGTGTCATATTGTCCAGCAAACGAAGCAGATGCTAGATCTTCAGCGGTGGCTGATGATCGAACAGCAACATTATAAGAGGAAAATTCTTTATATTTCAATTCTAATTCATTAACTAATTCTGAGGGAAATTCACTATTTTTAATTGAGTCTTGGATAGTCTTAGAACACTTTTCAGTAGTTTCATAATTATCGAACACGATTTTTAATAAAGATTCTTGTATTATATCATCAAGATTATTAAAACTCACAAATTCATTATACGCATTAGTTTTAATAACAAAACCTTCAGGAACAGGGAATTTATATTGAATTAATTTGCTTAAATTAGCTGCTTTATTTCCTACTTCTAAATTATCATAATCCAATTGAGTTAAATCCGCAATAAAAGATACTTGATTTGACATAAATGACAATAAAAATTAGGAATTATAATTAATTTAATTGTTATATGATCATTTATTTATAAATTTCCTTTATAATTAGTTTCACTCTGACCAAAATAAAAATTACCATGCAAATTTCTATTGTTGTTTAGAAAAATTTATAGTTTACCCTAAGTTTTAATATAACATCAATTATTAAAAACGATTTTTGAGATAATAAAAAAATGGGAAAGCGAACGGGAATCACTGGTAAATACGGTGCACGTTATGGGAGTACTTTACGCAAAAGAACTCGTTTAATTTTAGAAAAAATGAAAGGAGATACTAAATGCCCTAGGTGTGAAACTAGAGGATCTATACATAGAATATCAACCGGTATTTGGTATTGTAGAAAATGTGAAGCTCGATTTACTGGGGGTGCTTATTTCATCGAAACTCCTAGAGGTGCCGAATCCTTTAGAATTGCTAAACGTAAGCAAAGAGAATTAGAAACTGTTGAAGAATAATGAATAAAAATTTTACAATTGAATCAATAATAGAATTAAACTTTAATGATTCCCAGATAAGAGATATATCTTATAACTCGTTTATTCCTGAAATTAAAAAATTACAAACAAATCGATCTAAAGTATTAGTAGAAAAACAAAATGATTATAAGTTAGTCTTTAAGGTCGAATCTTGTGATATCACGGCATTTCGAGCTAGTATGAATGAAATTATTAGTTTTGGAAAAGTCGTTGATCATACCTTACAAATAGTAGAAATTTCTTAAAATAAAGAAATATTACTACAATACAATTATAGAATAAATTATAGAATAAGAAGAAGTAAAAAAAAATGTCAATCAATTTAAACAATCTTGATGAAGAACAAAGAAATAAAATCCAAAATCTAGCGAACCTACAACAAACCTATGAAATTATTAATACCCAAAAAAATCAGACAGAATCCCATCTAAGAGAAACCGAATTTGCAATAGAAGAATTGGAAAAAGTCGATGCGGACACACCAGTTTTTAAGTCACTTGGCGGAATAATGTTGAAAAGTGAAAAGAATAAGCTTCTAGATGAGAAAAAAAGCCTAAAAGTAACTCTTGAAATGAGATTAAAAACATTAGACCAAAAAAAATCAAGATTGGAAAATCAAATTACAACATTGAGTAATTCTATCCAAGCTGATCTTCAAAATAAAAGCGTCTAAACAACTTCATGTTATATTCTAAATATGAAGATTTTTTAACCTTTTTAAAGGGTAAAAAAATCCTTATTACAACTCATGATTTAGTTGATATTGATGGGTTTGTCTCTTGTTATGCTTTAAGATTCTTTTTAATCCAACACTGTAACAAACCGATATCAATCTTTTTCTCAGAACTCTCAAAGCATACAAAAAATTTTATGCTTAGATTCTCAGAAAAATTCCCTGAATTTAATTTTAACCATAAAAGTGAAGTAGATTTTTCTGAATTCGACGTATGCATAATAAATGATACAAATGATTTAAGTCAAATACAATTTAATTGTAGTAAAGCCATTAAATTAGAAATTCCTTATATATTTATAGATCATCACCATTTTGGTAAAAATATTTTAAAAAATGGAAATATTTCTTCACTAAATTTAATAAATGATAATGTTTCTTCAACTACTGAAATTATTTTAGAGTTGTTTGAATATTATAACCAAAATTTAACAACCCCCTATAAAAATCTCATAGTTGCTGCTATTTTAACTGATTCTGGTTTTTTTAAATATGGAAACAATCAAACAATTAAAAAAGTGAGTAATTTATTAGATGAAGAAGTGAATTTTCAACAACTACAATTAATGTTAAAAACTGAAGCTGATATTTCAGAGAGGATTGCTAAAATAAAAGGGTTACAGAGAGTCGAGTTAATTCGTAAAGGAGATTATTTAATTGGAATTAGTAATGTTAGTAGTTTTGGAGCCAGTGTTGCATCGATGTTAATAAAAACAGGATTTGACATCAGTATTATTTATTCGAAGGAAAAAGATAAGAACAAGATTAATATTAGAGCAAAAAAAAGCATTTGTATGAAAACTGGATTACATCTAGGGAAAATTTTAGAAGAAATATCAGAATATTCTGAAGGAAATGGTGGAGGACACGATGGCGCTGCGGCTTTAACCTTTAAAGCAGATTTCGATACAGTTCTTCTTAAAATTGTTGAAAGAATAAAACATTTTTTATAATCTAAATTTTAATTCATTAAACAATATTACAATTCAAAGCTGAATTAAGGATTCATATTAAACATGGATTTAATAAGATTTGAAAAGTTTTATTATCGTTATAAAGGAAATGAAGAATATGCTCTAAATAACATCAATTTAAGGATAGAAGAAGATAACTTTATTTTGTTATGTGGAGAAACTGGTTCTGGAAAAACAACCTTAATTAGATGCATGAATGGATTAATCCCCCAATTTTATTCTGGTTTTTATAAGGGAAAAGTTTTTGTAAATGAAAAAGATACAATCAATACTCCTATTGCAAAATTATCTACTGATGTCGGCATAGTATTTCAAAACCCGGAGAATCAATTAATCGCTATGAATGTGGAACATGAAATAGCATTCGGACTAGAAAATTTAGGTGTTCCTCCAAAAGAAATCTCAAAAAGGATAAAAGAAAGTACCTCGTTAACCGAAATTGAACATATTTTAGATAAAGCACCATTCGAATTAAGTGGTGGAGAACAACAACGAGTTGCTATTGCTTCAATCTTAGTCTTAGAACCCAAAATTCTAATATTGGATGAGCCAACAGCTTTATTAGACCCTTATATGGCAAAAAAAATCATTAATTTGATAAAAGAAATTCAAGTTGAAAGAAATCTTACAATTATAATAAGTGAACATCGATTGGACTTAGTACTTCCGTTTGCAGATCAAATGATCTTGATGAGGAATGGGGAAGCCATTGAACACGCTTCTCGGGATGATGTGCTTAATGGATTAAACTTTCAAAATTTGATGTTAAATAAACCTGTGATTTACACGATATTCGATAGATTAAGAAATGAAAACTTATTTTTTGGAAAAATACCAGCTTCAATTCCGGCTGCAATAGATTCCATGAAAAAATTACAATCAGAATAAAGGTGATTACTATATATATATCGAAAGATTTACCATTAATTATTATTGAAAATGTCGACTATGTTTATCCAAATGGCACTGTAGCCTTGAAAAATATTAATTTAAATGTTCATAAAGGAGAAATGTTAGGAATAATGGGTAAAAATGGAGCCGGGAAAACAACTCTTATTCGAACCTTGAATGGATTAATTAGACCAACATCAGGTGATATTTACATCAACAATGAAAACACTAATTCTAAAAGTATAGCAGAGTTATCAAAAAATATAGGCTTAATTTTTCAAAATCCTTCTCATCAGCTATTTGCTAACTCTGTTGAGGATGAAATTAATTTCTCTTTAAAAAATCTTTATCTGAATAAGGAAGAGCTTCAAATAAAAACAAATGAAATCTTAAAAAAATTTAACCTTGACAAATACCGAGATAGATCTCCTTTAAACTTATCAGGAGGGGAGTCCAAAAAATTAGCTATTGCTTCAATAATTTGCAGAGCTCCAGAAATCTTAGTATTCGATGAACCTACTCTAGGTCAAGATGCTAGAGAAATTGAATCCTTCATTAAATTAATCAATACTGAGAAGGAAAAAGGCAAAACCATAATTATTATCACACATAATATTGAATTTGCTTTTGAATTTATCCCTAGGACAATTTTGATGGAGAGTGGGGAAATTATTGCGGATGGTCCTACACAAAATGTGTTAAATAATAACTTTTTAACTGAAAGATCATCATTAATTCTACCTCAAACCCGACAATTATCTTTAGCTCTACAAAAAATAGGATTCCAAGATATCAATAAAGCTGTGTCAAAAAATGATATTATCGAATATCTAATTAATTTTTTGAGGAATAAAACCACTAGTGTTCAGGAGGAGTAAAATTATATGTCATTAGAATTTCTCAATGCTTTTAAATTTATGAAAAAAGAATCTTTTCTACATAATTTAGATCCAAGAGCTAAATTAGTACTTGCACTAACATACACTATTAGTGCCTTATTATTCAATCAAATTATTCCTTTACTCATTATTTTTTTGAGTTTAATCCCTTTAGTTATTTTTGGCAAAATTCTAAAACAGTGGATTAAAAGTATTCGTGGATTATCATTCTTAGTCCTCTTTATAATTATATTAAACACATTATTCTTATCCTTATCTTTTGCTATAGCTATGATATTCAGAATTTGTATCATGGTATCGGCATTTTCAATCTTTTTTTTAACAGTAGATCCAAACGATTTAGCTCTTTCTTTGATATCTATGAAATTTCCATATGAATTTGCTTTCTCCTTTTCTTTAGCGTTTAGGTTTGTGCCAACTATTGCTAATGAAGCCCAAAATATCATCGATGCTCAACAAAGTAGAGGATATGAGATGCAAAAAAAAGGATTTATTAATCAAATCAAAAACCTCTTTCCTTTATTAATCCCATTAATTATATGTTCAATCAAAAGAGCCTTTAATGTAGCGGAAGCTTTAGAATCAAGAGCCTTTGGAAGTAAAAAAGAACGTTCATATTATTATACAATTAAATTTTCATTAAAAGATTGGATTTTTACAATTTATTTGATACTAATTCTTATAATATTTATTTTTATTAAAATCCAATTCAGTGTAATGCCTGATTGGCTTGTTTGGAGACTCCCTGTATGATTGTAAGAGACTTTTATATTGAAGCAATGAAATTGAGATATTTTGTTGGAATAAATCAAATTAAATTTGACTTAAATCAATTTTTAAAAGCTAATGAAATACATGATGAAGAAGAAGCTTTAAATTATGTATTTAATATAATTGAGAAACTCCAAGATAAAAATAAAGAGTCAACCATACAATTTATTAGCGATAAATATGTTTTAAATCAAGATCATATCTTTATTGCATGTTATTATATGCAAAAAGCTTTTTTTCATAAAACTCACATTTCAAATAAAAAAAATATTGAATTACTGTTATACTTATCAACAAGCAGGCAAATAAGTAAAGGTTTTGAATCATTTGGCATTGATTATTATGATTTAAAGGAAGGAAAAATAATAATTTGTATTGTTTCACCAAATGATAACCTAAATAAAATAAACAAGGAGATCTTACAAATATTAGATGTCAATGAGATAGATTTAACAATAAATAGCTTAACAATTGAAAAGATCAATACAATCATTAACAACTATGAATTTTCTGACTTGCAAATCAAATCTGTTTTAAATTCTTATGGGAATAAGAAAAACAATATAACAGATTTCAAAAATAATTTAGAACCTTTATCTTTGGTAATATCTGATTTAATTTGCGAGAAAATGGCTCTTCTGAATCTAGAAAAAACAAAAATGGATTAAAGTAACTTTCATAGATTCCCTATTCTAATAATATCATTTCTTTCTAAAAAAGACACACCACAAAAATTACCTAATACCTCAAGTCTAATAACTTTATCTGGATTTTCAAGATCAACCTTATTATTTAGTAGGTTAGCAATTCGTTCAATTACATTATTCCTTTCTATTTTTTCATGCTTTCTCCTTTTTAATACTATTTTGAAAGAATCTCCCTCTTTTATAAATGCCTTAGAATGTTCTTGTATTAGATTAACTAATATTTTAGTGTTAGTTTCACATACAAAATCAATGGGAATAATTTTTAGGATAAATTGAAAAAAATGAGGATTATTTTTCAATATTTGTCGAATTTTTAGAATTACTCTTTTGGCATCTATGTTGGTTAAAGCAGTAATTAACCCAGGAAACGTTAACCTTGAAATTATTGGATAATTATCACCGCATATTAATAGGGTAAACCACATTTCAGTAGTGGCGTTCCTCTCATTAAACCTAGATGTTGAGATTAGTAAATTAAAATTTTTCATGTATATCACTCTCTTTTTTATGATAAAAATTCTAAAATCTCTTCCTCAGGTATCTTACCAATTCTTAAAAATTTTGGTTCTACTGTTGTACAATCAACAATAGTTGTTGGTAATCGGGATTTAGATTTACCCCCATCAAGGATTAAATCAATAGGACTTAATATTTTCTTTGCAACTCCATCTCCGCTAATACAAGGAGGTTCACCTGAATAGTTTGCTGAAGTCCCTATTATAGCTCCAAGATGTCCCTCTTTTTTCAAGAGCTTCAATATATTCAAGATGATCGCGTTTTCAGGAACTCGTAGGCCAATTGTGTCTTTAAAAGCAGTTACTTCTGGTGGAATAATACTCGGTTCATTTTTTTTTAAAATTAATGTTAACTGACCTGGCCAATATTGTTTCACTAATTTTTTGGCCAACTCATTAAATTCCGCGATTTTTAAAGCCTCTTCAAAATCGGAAACTAACAAAAGAAATCCTTTAGCTTTATCTCTGAATTTAATATCATATAATTTGTTAACTACATCTAAGTTTAAAGGACTTCCTCCAATCCCATAAACTGAGTTAGTTGGAAAAGCAATAACTTTTCCTTCTATTATATTTTCCACCGCAATTTTTAAATAAACTTCAATATCTTCTAGTTTTTTCCCACCTAACTTTATCAAGAATCCCATTTTAATATTAATAAAAATTAAAACCGATAATACAAAAAGAGTATTGAATAAATTTAAAGATTATTTTGGGTATTGTTCTTGACAACTTAATTCAATATTAATTCGTTCCCAATTATGCTCTATGTGTTCCTTAAGCTCTATTAGATCTTTTTCAGATATTTGTGAGAATCGTTTTTGTTTCGAAAGATAATCTACTAATGGAGCTCTTTTTGAAGAATCCAATAATGATTTGCTTTTCTTAGATAGTGTCATAATACCATTTTCAACTTCATATAAGATCCAGGAGCCCGTTTTTACAGCTAAACGTGCCACTTCTATTGATTCTTCACTTTGATATCCCCAACCAGGAGGGCAAGGAGCTAAAATATGGATATACTTACAACCCTTAATTGATTTGGCCTTTTTAAATTTATCATAAAGATCAAGAGGTTCACTAATACTACATGTTGCAACATAAGGTATTTCATGTGCGGCTAATATTCCTGGAAGATTTTTCTTATATCTTTCTTTCCCTTTTGTGGTTGTAGTAGTGAACGCTCCATGGGGTGTACTAGAAGAACGTTGGATCCCCGTGTTCATGTAAGCTTCATTGTCATAACACACATAAAGTATATTTGAATTCCTTTCCGCCGCACCACTTAAACCTTGAATTCCAATATCAGCAGTTCCTCCATCACCAGCAAATACCAATGATGTTATATTATCCCATCCTTTATTAGGAAATCTATATGCCTTAGCTTTAAAAGCAGCTTCCATACCAGTAGCTGCTGCGGCTGCTGCGGCAAATGCCATATTAGTAAAGGGAAAATTAGGTGCTGTCTTGGGCCATAATCCAATCACAACATTTAAACACGAAGCAGGTGTTACTAGTGCTGTATTAGGACCCAATGCTTTCATTGCCCACCTAAGTGCTATCTCAAGCCCACAACCAGCACAACAAGAATTTCCTGGAAGGAATAATTCTTCTTGACATGAATCTAAGGCTTCTTTTAATTTAACCATTATTTATTCAACCTCCAATAATCCATCCCAAAGAGTTCCATGAATAATATCTTTTGGCAACTCTCCAGTTTCATTCAGTTTAACTAACATTTTTAATTGGTTTTTTTGCTGTTCAAGAGAGACTTCTCTTCCACCTAAACCATTAATAATAGGTAGAACATTTGGCGCTTCTTTTATTTCATGTAGCGCAGATTTGACTTCACAACTGACGGGTCCTCCAGTTTGCGATCCAAATGCCGTTGCTCTATCAATAACTCCTATAGTCTCGACTTTTTTGACGGAGTTTATGATGTCTTCCACGGGAAATGGTCGAAAATGTCTTAATTTTATCATGCCTACTTTATATCCTTCTTCCCTTAAATCCTCAACGGCTTGTTCCATCTGTAGTGCTAAATCACCATATATTACAACACCGACTTTAGCATCATCCATTTTGTATTCTTGAATTAAACCATTTCCGTAACTTCTCCCAAACATTTGTTCAAACTCTTTAGCAACACTTTTAACTTTTTCTTTAGCTCGAATAAAAGCATCATGAATTTTCATTCTAAATTCATAATAAAATCCCGAAGGCATAATAAGATTACCAAACATCATCGGTCTCTTAGGATCCATCCATATATGTGGCCACCCTTCTTCACTTGGTAAAGAAGGTAAAAATCTATCTACAAGCTCTTGATCTTCAATTATCACTGGTTTTGAAGTATGAGATAGTATAAAACCACCATACGCGATAAATTTTGGAAGCAATATCTCGTGATCTTCACAAACTTTATATGACATTAAGATTTCGTCGTATATCTCTTGATGGGAAGCACAAAAAGAACTCATCCATCCCGTATCACGTTGACTGATAACATCTGTAAAATCTGCCCAGATATTCCAAGGCGGTGCTGGTCCTCTTGAAGCAATCGCAACAACAATTGGAAGCCTGGCACCTGCAGCCCAATGAATCATTTCATGAGCATAAAAAATTCCCTGACCTGCAGTAGCGGTAAAAGTTCTCGTTCCAGCTTTACTAGCACCAATAACAGCAGCAAATACACTGTGTTCTGATTCTACTTTAATATATTGTGTTCCTGGCATCTCTCCATTATCTGAAAATTCCGATAATTTTTCAACAACTGTTGTTTGAGGTGTTATTGGATATGCACTAATTACTTGCACACGTGCCGATTTTGCCGCATATGCAGCAGCTACATTTCCTTTAATGATTTTTGTTTCTTTTTCTTGTATAAAGTCTTTTTGAACTTCAACCATCTTCTATATCACTCTCTCTTACCATTTCTATATTATTTGAGGGGCATTCTTTAGCACAAATGCCACAGCCTTTACAATAATCTAAATTTATCTCAAAAGAACCATCTTCATTCCTCTTAATTACCCCTTCTGGACAATACATCCAACAGATACCACATTGATTACATCCTTCCAAGATTATGGGCCTATATGTCCTCCAGTCACCTGTTGTGCCAATACTTCCTTCGATTGGCAATGATATAGGAATAGGTGGTAGTTCTTCCCAATTTTTATATTCTTGAACTTTAGGGCGTTCTTTTACGGATTTATTGATTTTTTTCCACTTTTTAGATTTTGACATATTAAACCTCCCTTACCGTTTCAAAAGCCTCTTTAGCGGTGATCATGTTTTTTTCCAATCTTCCCTCTCCGAATTCTTTTTTAATAACTTTCTCCATAATATTAAGATCATAATATCCTGTAACTTTTCCAAATGCTCCTAACATAGGGATATTCAGAATAGGACCACTAGAATGCATAAAGTTTCTTTGTATACAAATTCCTGTAGCATCAACTATAAAAATTTTTATGTTTTTAGGAAGGTCAGTAGTATCGATTGGATCTGGGCTATTTACTATTAATGTTGTACCCTCTTTTATGGTTTCTTTAATTTTCGGAATATCCAGCAATGATGTATCAAACATTAAAATATAATCCGGATTTACTACACTATCATATGTTTTGATTGCTTTGCTTTTCGAAATTTTTGCAAATGCCTGTATAGGAGCACCCCTTCGCTCAGCACCAATTATAGGGATTGCTATTGTGTCCTTAAAACCTTCCTCAAATGCCATTTCAGTTAATAATTGACTAGCGGTTATACATGTTTGACCGCCTCTGCAATGCATAGAGATTTCTACAATTTTTTCTTCTTGAGACAAAT